>CAZPWV010000184.1:0-5004 GCA_964590825.1 uncultured Rhodobacter sp.
AACACGCCCGCCAGCCGCGCATCCACACCTTCATCGGCACCTCGCCGCTGCATCGGGGCATCACCAACCTCGGCACCGAAGAGATGCTGGAACGCATCGCCGATACCGTCAGCCATGCCCGCAACCTGTGCGACAACGTGCAATGGTCGGCGATGGATGCGATCCGCACCGAGCGCGATTACCTGTGCCGGGTGGTGGAAATGGCGATCAAATCCGGCGCCACGACGATCAACATTCCCGATACCGTGGGTTACACCCTGCCCTCGGAAAGCGCCGATTTCATCGCCATGCTGCTGGAAAAGGTTCCCGGCGCCGATGAGGTGATCTTTGCCACCCATTGCCACAATGACCTTGGCATGGCCACGGCCAATGCGCTGGCGGCGGTTTCCGCCGGGGCGCGGCAGATCGAATGCACGATCAACGGCCTGGGCGAACGCGCCGGCAATACCGCGCTGGAAGAGGTGGTGATGGCGCTCAAGGTGCGCCGCGATCTGATGCCCTACCAGACCGGCATCGACACCACGAAAATCATGAACCTGAGCCGCCGGGTGGCGCAGGTCTCGGGCTTTCCGGTGCAGTTCAACAAGGCGGTGGTGGGCAAGAACGCCTTTCTGCACGAAAGCGGCATCCACCAGGACGGCGTGCTGAAAAACGTCGAAACCTTTGAAATCATGCGCCCCGCTGACATCGGCCTGACCGAGACGAATATTGCCATGGGCAAGCATTCGGGCCGCGCCGCGCTGCGAGCCAAGCTGCGCGATCTGGGGTTTGAACTGGCCGACAACCAGCTCAACGATGTCTTCGTGCGGTTCAAGGCGCTGGCCGACCGCAAGAAGGAAATCTATGACGACGACCTGATCGCGCTGATGGGCGACAGCGCCGCCAATACCGACCACGATTTCCTGCAGGTGAAATGGCTGCGGGTGGTCTGCGGCTCGGACGGGCAGGAGGCAGAGCTGACGCTGCTGGTCGATGGCGCGGAAAAGACCGCCAAATGCGCTGGCGACGGGCCGGTGGATGCCTGTTTCAAGGCGGTCAAGGCGATCTATCCCAGCGCCGCGCGGCTGAAGCTTTATCAGGTGCATGCGGTGACCGAGGGCACCGATGCGCAGGCCACGGTTTCGGTGCGGCTGGAGGAGGACGGGCGGATCGTCACCGGCTCTGCCGCCGATACCGACACCATCCTTGCCTCGGTCAAGGCCTATGTCGGCGCGCTGAATAGGTTGCGGGTGCGGGCGCAGAAAACCGCCCCCGATGCCGATGTGAAATCGGTCAGCTACAAGCTCTGAACCAACCGGACGACCGGGCGCCACCGCTGCGGGGCGCCCGGTTCCGGGCGCGGTGGCGCGGGGCGCCCGGTTCCCGTGGTGGCGCGGCCGGGCGATGGCAAGCCGGCCCGAACCGATGGCATCGGGCGGCGCGTCTCGGGGCTGGCCCTGGGGCGGGTCAAATTCTCACGGCTTCGTGCGATGTTCGAAAACCACAGGTTTCGGGCGCAATCCGCCGCCCTTTTCGCCCAGGATGTTCGATAAGGATCATCCCGCCGCGCCCCCCCCTGCGGAATGGTGCCAGCCCCTGCCGGCCCGGCGGGGAAACCCCTTCCCCCAAGCCATGGCTTTGCCTATATGGGCACGAAGCCGGACTCGCGGGCGAGTCGCGGAGGATTATTCATGGGGCATGGCAAATGAGCGGATGGGGCGGCATTTTCTCCTCTGATATGGCAATCGACCTCGGCACGGCGAACACGCTCGTCTATGTCAAGGGCAAGGGCATCGTGCTCAACGAACCCTCGGTGGTGGCCTATCACATCAAGGACGGCAAAAAGCAGGTTCTGGCGGTGGGCGAGGATGCCAAGCTCATGCTGGGCCGCACGCCGGGCTCGATCGAGGCGATCCGCCCGATGCGCGACGGGGTGATTGCCGATTTCGACAGCGCCGAGGAAATGATCAAGCATTTCATCCGCAAGGTGCATCGCCATTCGACCTTTTCCAAGCCGAAGATCATCGTCTGCGTGCCCCATGGCGCGACGCCGGTGGAAAAACGCGCGATCCGCCAATCGGTGCTGTCGGCCGGGGCCCGCCGTGCCGGGCTGATTGCCGAACCGATTGCCGCCGCCATCGGCGCGGGAATGCCGATCACCGACCCCACCGGCTCGATGGTGGTGGATATCGGCGGCGGCACCACCGAGGTGGCGGTGCTGAGCCTAGGCGACATCGTCTATGCGCGCTCGGTCCGGGTGGGCGGCGACCGCATGGACGAGGCGGTGATTTCCTATCTGCGGCGCAACCTGAACCTGCTGGTCGGCGAGGCCACGGCCGAGCGGATCAAGACCACGATCGGCACCGCGCGGATGCCCGACGATGGCCGCGGCGCCAGCCTTCTGGTGCGCGGGCGCGACCTGCTCAACGGCGTGCCGAAGGAAGTCGAGATCAATCAGGCGCAGATTGCCGAGGCGCTGGCCGAACCGGTGCAGCAAATCTGTGATGCGGTGATGCAGGCGCTGGAAACCACGCCGCCCGACCTGGCCGCCGATATCGTTGATCGGGGCGTGATGCTGACCGGGGGCGGCGCGCTTTTGGGCGAGCTGGACCTGTCGTTGCGCGAACAGACCGGGCTGTCGATCTCGATTGCCGATCAATCGCTCAATTGTGTTGCGCTGGGCACCGGCAAGGCGCTGGAATACGAAAAGCAACTGCGGCATGTGATCGACTACGACAGCTGAGGCATCCGCCCGGCAAAAGGCCCGTCTGACCGGAGACTTGCGTGGCGAAAGACCGCGACGAAGACTACGCAGGACCGCTGCGCCGCATTGCCATTGCGGTGCTGGCGCTGGTGCTGGCCGTCACCTTTCTGATCTGGCGCATCGACAGCCCGCGCATCGAACGGCTGCGCGGCGCCTTCATCGACCGTTTCGTGCCGACCTTCGACTGGGCCATGGTGCCGGTGACCAAGCTGTTGAACATGGTCGAGGGGGCGCAAAGCTACGCCCGCATCTACGAGCAAAATCAGGAGCTGCGCCGCGAGTTGCAGCAGATGAAATCGTGGAAAGAGGCGGCGGTGCAGCTGGAACAGCAAAACGCCAAGCTGCTGGCGCAAAATCAGGTGCGGCTCGACCCCAAGCTGACCTCGGTTTCGGGGGTGGTGCTGGCCGATTCCGGCAGCCCGTTCCGGCAATCGGTGCTGCTCAACGTCGGCTCGCGCGATGGCATCGTCGATGGCTGGGCAACGATGGACGGGCTGGGGCTGGTTGGGCGGATCTCGGGCGTGGGCAAGACCACGAGCCGGGTGGTGCTGTTGACCGACACCTCCTCGCGCGTGCCGGTGACGATCCAGCCCTCGGGGCAACGCGCCTTGCTGAGCGGCGACAACACCGGCCTGCCGCCGCTGGATTTTCTGGAAAACCCCGATCTGGTCCGCCCCGGTGACCGGGTCGTGTCGTCGGGCGATGGCGGGGTGTTTCCGGCCGGGCTGCTGGTGGGCCAGGTGGTGCAGGGCCAGGACCGGCGGCTGCGGGTGCGGCTGGCCGCCGATTACGAGCGGCTCGATTTCCTGCGTGTCCTGCGCTCGCACCCGGTTGAGCAACTGCGCGACACCGGCCCGCTGGTGCCCCCGCCCGAGGCCGCCGCGGCGGGCCCCGAGGCCGCGCCCCTGCCGGCGGAGGGTAGCGATGGTTGACCCGCTCACCACCCGCCGCTGGGCGCATCGAGCGCTGTTTCTGGCCCTTGCGGCGGTGATCGTGTTCTTGCGGCTCTTGCCGATCAACGCCACCAGCCACGGCATTCCCGGCCCCGATCTGATGATTGCCTTCACGCTCGCCTGGGTGCTGCGCCGCCCCGATTATGTGCCGGCACTGCTGATCGTGATGATTTTCCTGATCGAAGACCTGATCTATTGGCGCCCGGTCGGGCTCTGGGCGCTGATCGTGCTGGCGGGAACCGAGGTTCTGCGCGCCCGCGAGGAGGCCTCTCGCGATATGCCCTTCGCGCTGGAGATGGCGCTGGTGGGGGGGCTTCTGGCGGCAATGGTGCTGCTCAACCGGCTGGTGCTGGGGCTGGCCATGGTCGGGCAGCCGCCGCTGGGGCTGGAACTGCTGCGGCTGGTGATGACGCTTCTGGCCTATCCGTTCGTGGTGGCGCTTTCGATGCTGGGCTTCGGGCTGCGCCGCGCCGCGCCGGGCGAGGTCGATGCCTGGGGGCACCGGCTATGAAGGGCTTCACCCGGATCAGCCCGGCAAATGCGCAGGCCAGCCGCGCCACGATCACCCGGCGCGGGCTGCTGCTGGGGGTGGCGCAGGCCGCCGTGGTCGCCACGCTCGGGCTGCGGATGCGGCACATGCAACTGGACAAGGCCGATGAATTCCGCCTGCTGGCCGAGGGCAACTCGGTCAAGATCCGGCTCATCCCGCCCGCGCGCGGGCTGATCTACGACCGCAACGGGGTGCTGTTGGCGGGCAACGAGCAGAATTACCGGGTCACGCTGACGCGCGAGGATGCCGAGGATGTCGCGGACGAACTGACGGCGCTGCGCCGGCTGATCCCGATTTCCGAACCCGATGCGCAAGCGCTTCTGGCCGAGATCGCGCGCCGCCCGCCGACCGCACCGATCACCCTGGCCGACCGGCTGAGCTGGGAGGAATTTTCCCGCGTCGCGGTGAACGCCCCCGCCCTGCCGGGCATCACCCCCGAGGTGGGGCTGTCGCGGCACTACCCCCATGGCGCCGATTTTGCGCATGTGCTGGGCTATGTCGGGCCGGTCTCGGATTACGATCTGAGCAAGCTGGAAAACCCCGATCCGCTGCTGCGGATTCCGAAATTCCAGCTTGGCAAGACCGGGGTCGAGGCCAAGCTGGAGGACGATCTGCGCGGCCGCGCCGGGCAACGCCGGGTCGAGGTGAATTCCGCCGGGCGCGAGATGCGCGAACTTGGCCGGCGCGAGGGTGATCCGGGGGTGGCGCTGCAACTGACGCTGGATCTGGGGCTGCAAAACTTCGCCCAGGCGCGGCTG
>CAZPWV010000185.1:0-755 GCA_964590825.1 uncultured Rhodobacter sp.
CGCCGCCAGCAGATCGACATTGCGCCCCCCCGGCGTGACCCAAAGCCCCGCCAGCCAGTTGCGCAGCGGCGCCAGCCAGCCATGCAGCGCCATCTGCGCCACCACGGCGAAAATCAGCCCCGAGACAACCGAGCGCAGGTTGCCAGTGGCCGCCAGCACCAGAAGCCGCCCCGAACAGCCGCGCGACAGCACCATGCCCACACCAAACATCAGCCCGCCAATGATCGCACCGGACCATGACCCGGTGATCGCCATCATCCGCGCGTCATCGGTGCGAAACAGGCCCAGCATCTGCGCCCCCTGCACCCAGATCATCGCGGTGGAAAAGGTCAAGAGCCAGACCGAGACCTTGGCGCCCAGCACGCCACGGGCAAATTCGATGCTGGCGGCGCGCAGACAAAACGAAGAGCGCTGGGCCGCCACGCCAAAGACGATGCCGGTGAGAAGGCCAAAGATCGCCCCAAGCTGACCTTCATCGACCCAGTCGAGCAGATAGGCAATATCCATGTCGCTCCTCCCCCGAACGCGGATGGCGCGGCACTCCCTTGCCGCGATGCGCTCAGGATAAGGCCAAATGCACCGTGAGGGAAACGAAACTGCGTCGCTACGGGGCCGCAAAACGCGGCTTTTCGCACAATGCCGCTTGCCCGTGCGTGGCAGCCTGCTACCGTGCCGCAAATCTTCACGAGGTGGAAATGCGCGCTGTCTTGCTGTTTGCCGTTCCGGTTCTGCTGTCGGGCTGTGTCACCGGAATG
>CAZPWV010000185.1:765-3034 GCA_964590825.1 uncultured Rhodobacter sp.
CGCCGATCCGAAAGCCCCGCGGATGGAGCAGGTCGGCACCTGCTTTGCCTATGTCAGCAACGAGGGCGGCGGCAAATATGCGCTGGTTACCGGCAAGGGCGATGGCTCGCTGGCGCCCAAGGCGCTGAAATCCAGGCCGATGGGGGCGGCGGCTGTCGATGCGGCGCTGGCGCGCGAGGCGGCGCTGATGAAGATCATGCCCGAGTGCCTTGCCGTCTATGTAAAGGACCGCGCGCAGGCCGCCGCCTTTGTGCCGCCGCCCGCCACCGCCAAGGTGGCGGCAAAGCCCGCCGGCTGAGTCCGCGCCGCCACACCTTTCGCGTCCCGCATCTGGTAGCATCACATTTGTGCTACCCAATCTGTCGGTTCGCCCCTATAGTCCTGTGGATAACTGGGGCGTCAGACCCCAACATGAGGCGGGAACAGGAAGAAGGGGGAAGCCATGCGCTGCCCATTTTGCGGTAATGTCGATACACAAGTGAAAGATAGCCGTCCGGCAGAGGATCATGTTGCGATCCGCCGACGCCGTTTCTGCCCGGCCTGCGGGGGCCGTTTTACCACCTATGAACGTGTGCAATTGCGCGATCTGGTGGTGATAAAGACCTCGGGCAAGCGCGAAGATTTCGACCGTGACAAGCTGGAACGCTCGATCCGCATTTCAATGCAGAAACGCCCCATCGACCCCGAGCGCATCGACCAGATGATTTCGGGCATCGTGCGGCGACTGGAATCCCTGGGCGAAACCGATATTCCCTCAAAGGTCATCGGCGAGATCGTGATGGAAACCCTGGCCCGTATCGATACCGTCGCCTATGTGCGTTTCGCCAGCGTTTACAAGAACTTCCAGGCTGCTGACGATTTCGATAAATTCGTCTCCGAACTGCGCCCGCAGCCGGGAGACGCCGAGTGAGCGAGGCCGACAGCCGCTTCATGCGGCTGGCGCTGGGCCTTGCCGCGCGGGGTTTGGGCAATGTCTGGCCGAACCCCGCGGTGGGCTGCGTGATCGTGAACGCGGCGCGCATTGTCGGGCGGGGCTGGACCCAGCCGGGCGGTCGCCCCCATGCCGAGCGCCGTGCGCTCGATATGGCAGGGCCGGCGGCGCGCGGGGCCACGGCCTATGTGACGCTCGAACCCTGCGCCCATCATGGTCACACGCCGCCCTGTTCCGAAGCGCTGATTGCGGCGGGGGTGGCGCGGGTAGTCACCGCGCTCGAAGACCCCGATCCGCGGGTTTCGGGCCGGGGCCATGCCATGCTGCGCGCGGCGGGGCTTGCGGTGACCGAACAGGTCATGGCGCCCGAGGCCCGCGTCCTTCAAGCCGGGTTCCTCAGCCGGGTGAGCCGGGGCCGGCCGCATCTTGCGCTCAAGCTGGGGGCCAGTTTCGACGGCCGCATCGCGCTTGCCAATGGCGAAAGCCAGTGGATCACCGGTCCGCAGGCGCGGGCCCATGTGCAGGCGCTGCGGGCGCGGTTCGATGCCGTTCTGGTGGGGGCGGGCACGGCGCGGGCCGATGACCCGCTGCTGACAGTGCGCAGCTTCGTGCCAGTGCGCCCGCCGGTGCGGCTGGTGGCCTCGCGGCGTCTGGATTTGCCGCGCGGGCGGCTGGCGGCCTCGGTGCCCGATGCGCCGCTCTGGCTGCTGCACGGCCCCGATGCGCCGGCGGAGGCCCGCGACTACTGGGCCGGGCTTGGGGCGGAACCGATCGAACTGCCGGCAACGGGGCAGGGGCTTGATCCGGTCGCGCTGATGCAGGCGCTTGGGGCACGGGGCCTGACGCGGGTGTTTTGCGAGGGCGGCGGGCAATTGGCGGCCAGCCTGATGGCGGCGGGGCTGGTGGACGAGTTGATCGGCTTTACCGCCGGGCTGGTGCTGGGCGGCGATGCGCGCCCCGGCATTGGCGCGCTGGGGCTTGACCGTCTGGCCGAGGCGCCGCGCTATGCGCTGAGCACGGTGCAGCCGATCGGTGGCGATGTGCTGACGCGCTGGCTGCGGGTTCGGCCAAGGGACGGCGCCGGAACCTAGCGCCACAGATGCGCTTGCGCGGCAAAGAGCCCCTGCAGTTTGGCCAGCGTGCGGTTGCCAAGGCCGGGGTGCGGCAAGGGCCCGTGCGCCAGCCGCTCCACCACCACCTCGGGCGGGCAGGGGCGGCGGCTGACCGGGTCGAAATAACGCGGATAGCCGATCAGCGCCGCATGCACCAGCTGATCCAGCGAGGGGCGCGGCAACAGCCCGCCATCCGCCCCACGCAACCGGCGCGCGGGCACCGGCC
>CAZPWV010000185.1:3044-4995 GCA_964590825.1 uncultured Rhodobacter sp.
GCGGCGGTGACTTCGGCCATATAGTCCAGCCCGATGCTGGGCTGCTCGACAAGGTCCGCCCCGGCGTCCGCCAGCCGTTCGACCACGCGGCTCGCCTGCTTGGCGTGGCCATAGCCCTGATTGGCGTCGACCCCCAGCCAGATATCGGGCCGGGCCTGACGGCGGTTCGGCACCCAGCCAAGGTCGCGCGTCAAGCCCCAGCCCGCATAGAAGGGCGCCCCTGTCACGGTGACGGGCTTGCCGCGCAAGAGCGCCTCGAAGCCCAGTAGTGAGGTCATCGTCCAGACCTCGTCGACCGCCTCGATCAGCGCCACGGTGTTCGATTTGTGCAAGACCGCATCGGCAAAGCGCAGCGCCTCGGCGGGCGCCAGCGCACCGGGGCGCAGCCCCGCCTCGACATCGGGGTGAGGTTTGAAAAGGATCACCGCCTGCGGGTTTTCGGCCCTTGTGCGCGCAAGCAATGCAAGGTTTGTGACAATCTTGCCGCCACCCAACCGGATCGAGGCATCGTCTTCGACCTGCCCCGGAACCAGAATGCGATGCCCCTCTGGCAGGGGGGGCGTATCGCCGCCAAGGTTGTATTTTGTCACTTCGGCCCTGCGCAGCGCGGCAATCAGCCGTTCCGCGCGGCGCCGCCCGCCGGGGGGCAGGGCCTGGGCGATGAGGGCCTCGATCTCGCTGGGGCGGGTCGGGTCGTAGTAGATGCCAAGCCGGTCGGTCACCAGCGACAGCGGCGCGATCAGATCGGCGCCAAGCCCGCGCGAGCGCAGGAAGCCGTCTTCCACGCGCAGGGCCGGGCCCTCGAAACCCTCGGGCTCCTTGCCGGCCCAGATCAGCAGGCTCTGCCCTTTTGTCCGAGCCACCTGCGCCGCCTGGGCAGGGGGGTCGACAAAACGCAGCGGCGTTTCGGCGCCAAAGAACTGTTGCAGCGGGCGTCGTTTCCACAGCCGCATTCCGGTGGCGACATGGCCGGGGCGGTCGGCACGAAAGGCCCGGACATCGGCCTCCAGCTGATCCACCGCATCCTCGAAACTGCACAGCCGGGCGCGGCAGGGGTCGAACCAGGTCGGCGCAAGAATATGGCTTGCGGAAAATATCTGGGCGCGGGTCAGGCGGCGTTCGCGCCGTGGCACCGGGTTTTCGTCGCTCGTCAGCCCCCAGCCGGCGTAAAACGGCTGGCCGAAAACGCGCGGCCGATGCCCGGCCAGGATCGCCTCATAGCCCATCAGCGACGACACGGTGTAAACCGCGATGGCCCCCTCGAGCAGTTGCCAGGGCGAGACGGGCGCATCCAGAAGCGTGGTGCGTTCGTCGATGTTGCGGGCATCATAATGGCCCGGCCGCAGCCCCGATTGCGTCTCGGGGTGGGTCTTTATCACGATCCGCGCTCTGGGGTTCTCGATCTGCGCCACCGCCAGCATTTCACGAAATGTCGCCGCCGTGGCCCCGCCATGGGTGATCGAGGCATCCCCCGCGGTCTGGTCGATCACCAGCACATAGCCCGCATCGGGGGGCGCAAGGCCGGGATCGAACAGGTTGTATTTCGACAGATCCAGCGCCTTCAGCCGGGCCATTCCGTCACGCGCACGTTGCAAAAGTGCAGAATCATCCAGCCGTTCACGGCTCAGGATCTGTTCCAGCGCCGAGGGGCGGGAACTGTCGAAATGCACCCCCTGCGGATCGATCATCAGCCCCAGCGGCCCGCCCGACCCGCGCGCCCGCCCCGGATGCACCGAGCGTAGAAAGGCATCTTCCAGCCGCACCAGCCCGACCGCACGCCGGGCCGCCACCGCCTCGCCGCGGGCGGCATAGGGCGAACGGCCCCAGACCACCACCTGATCGTCGGGGCCGGGCAGGCCCAGATGCAGGCTGTAGCCTGCCGCCCGCAGGATCTCGCGCAGCTGCGGTTCGCGCCAGAAACCGGCATTGTAATGAAAAAGCCGCCGGGGGG
>CAZPWV010000186.1:0-4709 GCA_964590825.1 uncultured Rhodobacter sp.
GGCATTTCCGGCGTGGTGCTGACGCGGATGGATGGCGACGGGCGCGGCGGTGCGGCGCTGTCGATGCGGGCCACCACCGGCAAGCCCATTCGCTTTGTCGGCCTTGGCGAAAAGATGGAGGCGCTTGAAACCTTCGAGGCCCCCCGCGTGGCCGGCCGCATTCTGGGCATGGGCGACATTGTCGCGCTGGTCGAGAAGGCGCAGGAGGTGTTCGAGAAGGAACAGGCCGAACGCATGGTGCGGCGGTTCCAGAAGGGCCTGTTCAACATGAACGACATGAAGAGCCAGCTTGAGCAGATGCTCAAGATGGGCGGCATGCAGGGCGTGATGAGCATGATGCCCGGCATGGGCAAGATGGCCAAGCAGGCCGAAGAGGCCGGTTTTGACGACCGCACCATTCGCCGCCAGATCGCGCTGATCCAGTCGATGACGAAAAGGGAACGCGCCAACCCCGACATGCTGCAGGCCTCGCGCAAAAAACGCATTGCCGGCGGCGCCGGGCTTGAGGTGGCCGAGTTGAACAAGCTTCTGAAAATGCACCGGCAGATGGCCGATACGATGAAGAAGCTGGGCAACATGAAGGGCGGCATGCTGAAACAGGCCATGGCCGCGATGCAGGGCAAGATGGGCGGGCTGCCCGCGGCGGGCGAGATGGACCCGGCCAAGATGGCCGAGGCCGCCAAGGCCATCGGCGGCATGAAGGGGCTTTCCGGCCTGCCCGGCATGGGCGGCATGAAGCTTCCCGGCGCGCTTTCGGGCCTGACCATGGGCAAGAAGAAGTAACGCATGACCGTTGTTCTCTGCCCCACCCCGGTGCTTGAAACCGAACGGCTGGTGCTGCGTGCCCCCGCCGCGCGGGATTTCGGGGCGTGGCGTGACTTCTTCCTCTCGGACCGCAGCCAGCATATCCGCTCTGTGGCCGAACCCGACGCGGCGCTGGCCTGGCGGGCCTGGGCCGGGGTGATCGGCCATTGGGTGATGCGCGGATGGGGCGGCTTTGTCATCACCACCCATGGCAGCGATGCCGCGCTGGGCATGGTGGGCCCCTGGGCGCCGATCAACTGGCCCGAGTTTGAAATCGGCTGGACGGTCTGGACGGCGGAAAACGAGGGCAAAGGGATCATGGCCGAGGCCGCCCGTGCCGCCATCGACCACGCCTTTAGCACGCTGGGCTGGCACACGGCGGTGAGCTATATCGCCCCCGAAAACAGCCGCTCGCGGGCCTTGGCCGAACGGCTGGGGGCGCGCATCGACACCGCCGCCGCCCCCTTTCCGGGGGAGAAGGAGGCGCTTGTTTACCGCCACCCGAAACCGGAGGACCGCGCATGAGCGACGCCGTTACCCGTGCCGCCGAAATCCTGAAAGAGCATCGTGCCTCGATCGACCGGCTCGATGCGATCCTCATCTATACTTTGGCCGAACGCTTCAAGCGCACCAAATCGGTGGGCGTGCTGAAAGCCGAACACGATCTTCCGCCGTCCGATCCCACGCGCGAGGCGCAGCAGATCGAACGGCTCGAAAGGCTGGCGCAAGAGGCCGATCTCGACCCCGAATTCGCCCGCAAATTCCTCACCTTCGTGATTTCGGAAGTGATCCGGCACCACGAAACCTTGCAGAAATGACGGGCCGCGCGCCCGCAACCACGCCATTCAAAGGAGAAAACCAATGGCCATGAAAATCCGTCTCGCCCGTGGCGGCTCGAACAAGCGTCCGCATTACGCCATCGTGGCGACCGACTCGCGGATGCCGCGTGACGGCCGCTTCCTGGAAAAGCTGGGCACCTACAACCCGCTCTTGGCGAAAGACAGCGAAGACCGCGTGAAGATGAACCTGGAGCGCGTGCAATACTGGCTGGGCCAGGGCGCGCAACCCACCGACCGCGTGGCGCGCTTCCTTGAAGCCGCCGGTGTGCTGGCCAAAACGGCCCGCGCCAATATGAAAAAAGCCGAGCCGGGTGCCAAGGCGAAGAAACGCGCCGAGGAAAAGGCCAAGAAAGCCGCCGCCGGCGCCGAAGAATAAGTTTCGCCAAGCGACTGATTTCGGTAAGAAACATGGGGCCGGGCCGGGTAGCCTGGCCCCATGTCTTTCGTGCCCGTCTTTCGTGCCGTCTTTCGCCCCTGTGTTTCGGAGGAACCATGCCAAGAACCGATCGCGTCTGTGTGGGGGCCATTGCCGGGGCCTTTGGGGTGCAGGGCGAGGCACGGCTGAAAAGCTTCTGCTCCACCCCGGAGGATATTGCCGCCTATGGCCCGCTTTTCACCGAAGACGGCAGCCGCAGCTTTGCCCTTCGGCTGACCCGTCCGGTGACCGGCGGCTTTGGCGCAAGGCTTTCCGGCGTCTCCACCAAGGAAGAGGCCGATGCGCTCAAGGGGGTGACGCTCTGGGCCGACCGGGCGCGGCTGCCCCGCCTGCCCGACGACGAATTCTATCATGCCGATCTGATCGGCCTTGCGGTCTGCGACACGGGCGGGGCGGCGCTGGGCACGGTGCGCTCGGTGCAGAATTTCGGTGCGGGGGACATTCTGGAAATCTACGCTCCGGGGCGCAAGACCACCCTCATGCTGCCCTTCACCCGCGCGGTCGTGCCCACGGTCGATCTGGCGGCGGGGCGCATCGTGGCCGACCCGCCCGAGGAAACCGAATGATGCGGCTGATCGTTCACCCCGGTTTTCACAAGACCGGCACTTCGACCGTGCAAACCCAGTTGCGGGCGGCCCGGTCGATGCTGGCGCCCGATTGGGTGATCGGCCTGCGCGAGGACATTCCCGATGCGCCGGCGGCGGCGCGGGCCTATTCGGCGGGGCGTGACCCGCTGGAACTCGGCCTGTTTCAGGCCGCCTTGGCCGATTGGTTCGAAAGTCTCGATCTGAGCCGGGCGCAGGGGGTGCTGATTTCGGCCGAGGGGCTTTGCGGGCATATGCCGGGGCGGCCCGAAACCAGCGATTATTCGGCCGCCGCGCCGCTGATGGCGGCGCTGGCCAAGGTGGCGCAGGCGGTGTTCGGCGCGGCGCTGGATCTACGCTTTCACCTTTCCACCCGCGCCACCGCCGAGTGGCTGCCCAGCCTGCATTGGCAGCATGTGCGCACGGGCACGCTAAGCGAACCCCTTGCCGCATTTGCCGCCCGGATGGCGCCGCACACCGACCTGGCGGCAGAGGTGGCCGCGATTGCCGGGGCGGTCGCCCCCTGGCCGGTCACCGCCCTGCCGCTCGAGACCAGTTCGGCGATGGCGCAGGGGCCGATCAGCCCGCTGCTGGATCTGATGGGGCTCGATGCGGCGGCGCGGGGGCCATTTTCGCCCGAGGCCAGCCGCAACGCCCGGCCAAAGACCGCCAATCCTGCGGCGCTGGCCAACCGTTTTGCCAGGATCAATGCCGATAGCGGCGAAAAGACCCTTGCGTCCACGCGCAAACGGGCCACGCTGGCGCGCCTGCGGGCCCAGACCCCGAAAGACGACCACGCATGACCGACCCGAACACCCCCCCCGATATGCCCCCCGATATGCCCCCCGATATGCCCGCAGACAACGCCGGCATGGCCACGCCGCGACAGGCGCGCAAAGGCGCGATGAAGCTCACCACCGCCGACCTGGTCGCCGCCGAGCTTCCCGCAGCCGAGCTTCCCGCCTCCGCGCCCAGCCTGTCGCATGGGCGCCGCCCGGTGGTGACCTCGCTGGGCGGCAAGGTGACCCCACGCGATCTGATGGACGAGGTGGCGCAGGTGGCGGGGGCTTGGCGGGCCAAAATCATCACGCTCTTCCCCGAGGCTTTCCCCGGCGTTCTGGGGCTGAGCCTCACCGGCCGGGCGCTTGACACCGGGCTTTGGGCACTTGAGCCCATCGACCTGCGCCCCTTTGGCCAGGGCAAGCACCGCAATGTCGATGACAGCCCCGCCGGTGGCGGCGCCGGCATGGTGCTGCGCGCCGATGTGGTGGCGGCAGCGCTCGATGCCGCCGCCATCGGCACGCCGCCCAGCCGCGAGGCCTGGCCGGTGATCTATGTCAGCCCGCGCGGCGCGCCCTTTACGCAGGCCATGGCCCGCCGCTTTGCTGAAGCGCGCGGCCTGCTTATCGATATCTGGCATGTGGTTCGTTCGGGAAGTGCCGTTGCGGAGGTAGCGCAAGTGCCTGCGCGCTTCATCAAGGCGGTGGAACTGTGTGATGCCGCCCTTACGATGCAAGGCCCCATCACCGAGGATACGATGCGGCATCGCCATCTGTGCGGTGAAGGCGAGTTCGATGTCGCGGGCTTCCTTACCGCATTGGACCAGGCTGGCTATTGTGGCCCTTATGGGGTGGAAATCCTTTCCGACGCCTTCCGCGCGCTGCTGCTGGAACAGGCTGCCGGGCGCTGTTTCGATACCGCTGCCGCCTTCTTCCCTGCCTTCGCCGCCACCCCGGCGCGTTGATCGCGGGCCTGTTGCCGAAAAGGTCAATGCGGAAAATTGGCTGGATTTATTGACGCAAACGACCATCGGCAACAGGCACCAACCGATTCGCATCGCCAGCCACGAATCCCCCTCAAAAGTGAGAACGCGTATTTTTTACGCAGATATACAGCGCATTTTACCATATTACCCGGGATTAATGCCGTATCTTACGTATGACATTACAAAAGATAGAACGCATTAATTTCGAAATTTGACCTGCATCAATTCCTCTGCGGCTCGCTCGCGTCATCATGGTGACACCAAGCGAACGGAGGATGTCA
>CAZPWV010000186.1:4722-4957 GCA_964590825.1 uncultured Rhodobacter sp.
CGCGCTTCGGCGAAGACGTTGCCGGCTTCTCCGTCCACGACGCCCCCGGCGGCCTCGCCCTGCGGATAGACGAACGCGCCGGAAGGCTCTTCATCGTCAAGGGCGATCGGGACGGCTATTTCGCCAGCGGCTGGGAAGTTCGCACGGAAGGGCAATTTGCCGAAGCGATCGCACTGCTCGACGCACGCGGCATTCCCTACACCAAAGGCACATCGGCAGAATGCGCGCTGCGTCA
>CAZPWV010000187.1:0-977 GCA_964590825.1 uncultured Rhodobacter sp.
ACAAGGCCCATCGCCTGCATCTTCATTGACGAGGCGCAGTTTCTGACCCGCGATCAGGTTTGGCAACTGGCGCGGATCGTCGATGACCAGCGGGTGCCGGTGATGTGCTACGGGCTGCGGGTGGATTTTCAGGGCAACCTGTTTCCCGGCTCGGCGGCGCTTCTGGCGCTGGCCGATGAAATGCGCGAGGTGCGCACCATTTGCCATTGCGGCAAGAAGGCCACGATGGTGGTGCGGCTCGGCGCCGATGGCCAGCCGGTGCGCGAGGGCGCACAGGTGCAGATCGGCGGCAACGAAAGCTATCTGAGCCTGTGCCGGCGGCACTGGCGCGCGGCGATGGGGCGCTGAGGCCCAAAGCTGCGATTGCTCAGAACCGCTCGACGATCACCGAGCCCACCGAATAGCCCGCCCCGAAAGAGCAGATCAGCCCGCGCTCGCCGGGGCTGAAGTCATGCGAATGCCGCGCAAAGGCGATGATCGAGCCGGCCGATGAGGTATTGGCGAATTCCTGCAAGATATTGGGCTGCTCGCCCGGTTCCGGGTCGCGCCCCAGCACCTTGCGGCCCAGAAAATCGTTCATCGTCTTGTTGGCCTGATGCAGCCAGAGCCGCTTGAGGCTTTGCGCCGGGATGCCCTCGGCCTCCAGATGGCCAAGCACATGCGCCGCCACCATCGGCAACACCTCCTTGAACACCTTGCGGCCCTCTTGCATGAACTGCATGTCGCGCCGGTCGGCCATGCCGTCGGGCCGGGTGCGGCGCAGAAAACCGTTGTTGTTGCGGATATTGTTGGAAAACGCGGTGGCGCAGCGGCTGGAGCGGATGGCAAAGCCCTGTGCGGCGTCCTCCTGCCGCTCGATCAGCGTGGCGGTGGCGACATCGCCAAAGATGAAGTGGCAGTCGCGGTCGCGCCATTCGAGATGGCCCGAGGTGATCTCGGGGTTGACCACCAGCGCGCGGCGCACCGAGCCGGTGCGG
>CAZPWV010000187.1:987-2132 GCA_964590825.1 uncultured Rhodobacter sp.
AAAGTGGCCGAGGAACAGGCCACATTCATGTCGAAGGCAAACCCGGTGGCACCCAGAAGCTGTTGAATTTCAATCGCAATCGCCGGGTAGGCGCGTTCCATGTTCGACGCCGCGCAAATCACCAGATCGACCTCGGCGCCCGTGCGCCCGGCCTGTGCCAGCGCCTTGCTGCAGGCGTCCAGCGCCATTTCGGCCATGATCCCCGGCTCGTCATCGCTGCGCTGGCGCAGCCGCGGATACATGCGGGCAGGGTCCAGCACGCCGGATTTGTCCATCACATAGCGGCTCTCGATCCCCGAGGCGCGCAGGATGAAATCGGTCGAGGAATGCTCTTTCGCGGCAACCTGCCCGGCGGCGATCGCGGCGGCGTTTTCGGCGTTGAACAGATCGGCATGGGCGTTGAAGGCGGCAACGAGTGCGTCGTTCGAAATGACCTCCGGCGGCACGAAGACCCCGGTTCCGGTGATGGCTGGCGTAAACATGATCCCTCCCAAGCGTCGCGGCAGATTCCGCCTGTTGGCGGCCAAGGTCAAGCGCCTAGACGGGGTTTGGCAGGGCCGTGCCGTTGCGGAAAGCCCGCAGGTTTTCAACCGCCATCTGCCCCATCGCGTCGCGCACCTCCTCGGTGGCGGTGCCAAGGTGCGGCAAAAGCGTGACATTGGACAGGGCACGCAGGGCCTCGGGCACCAGGGGCTCGCGTTCGTAAACATCAAGCCCGGCGCCGGCAATCTGGCGCGTGGAGAGCGCGGCAATCAGCGCCGCTTCATCGACCACATCGCCGCGGGCCACGTTGACAAGATGCGCCGTGGGCTTCATCCGGGCCAGTTCCGCCGCGCCGATCAGGTGGCGGGTCTCGGCGCTGGCGGGCACGCAAAGCACAAGAAAATCGGCCTCGGCCAAGAGGTCGGGCAGCGGCAGGGCGGTGGCGGCAAATCCCGGCACCTTCGGGCTGCGGGCGGTGTAAAGCACCCTCATGCCAAAGCCGAAATGCGCACGGCGCGCCACCGCCGTGCCAATCCGCCCGAGGCCCAGAATGCCGATGGTCTTGCCCGAAACATGGGCGCCCAGCATTTGCCGGGGGGCCCAGCCGGTCCAGCGCCCCGCCCGCAGCACCGCCTCGCCTTCCGAGGCGCGCCGTGCCGACA
>CAZPWV010000187.1:2142-4585 GCA_964590825.1 uncultured Rhodobacter sp.
GACATAAGAAGTAACATCATCGCAATATCGGCGGTGGCATCGGTCACCGCGCCGGGCGTGTTGGTGACCGCCACCCCCGCCGCCCGCGCCGCCGCCACGTCGATATGGTTGGTGCCAACGCCGAAATTGGCCAGAAGCTTGCAGCGCAAGGGGCCGGCAAAGGCGGCGGCGGGAAAGGCATCGCCCAGCGTGGGCAAAAGCGCGTCGTAACTCGCCAGCGCCGCCTGCGCCTCGGCCAGCGTCATCGGCGCGTCTTCGGCGCGGAAGGTGACGTCAAATTCCGCCCGCAAAAGCGCCTCGATGCGCTCCGTCAGGCGGCGCGAAACCAAAAGCCGCATCAGAACATCCGCCCGCCCAAGGGCACGTCCTGGCCCGGTTCGATCAGCACCACGGCGCCGTTTTCATCGGGCAGGCCCAGCACGAGGGCCTCGGACATGAAAGGGCCAATCTGGCGCGGCGGAAAGTTGACCACCCCCAACACCAGCCGACCCGGCAGATCCGCCAGCGCATAATGCACGGTGATCTGCGCCGAGGATTTCCTGATGCCGATTTCGGGGCCGTAATCGACCCAGAGCTTGTAGGCGGGTTTGCGCGCCTCGGGGAAGGGCTGCGCGTCAAGAATGCGGCCCACGCGAATATCGACCTTGGCAAAATCGTCGTAGCTGATGGTCACTTCGCGGTCTCCCGGCCCAGTTGCTGCCCGCGCGCGGTGGCGGCCTGCACGGCGCGGGTCATGAGGTCCGTCAGCCCGCCTTCGGGGGCCATCAGCACGGCCAGCCCCGCCGCCGTGGTGCCGCCGGGCGAGGTAACGGCAAGGCGCAACTCAGCCGGGCTTTGCCCCGCGACCTCGGCCAGCGCCCCCGCGCCCGCAACGGTGGCCTTGGCCAGTTGCATCGACAGTTCGGCGCCCAGCCCCACCGCCTGACCGGCGGCGGCCATCGCCTCGATCAGGTGAAACACATAGCCGGGGCCAGAGCCCGACAGCGCGGTGACGGCATCCATCTGATGCTCGCCCTCCAGTCGCACCACCTGGCCGATGGCGCGCAAAAGCCCCTCGGCCAGCGTCAGATGGGCGGGCGTGGCGGCACCATTGCCGCAAATCGCGGTAATGCCCCGGCCAATGGCGGCGGGCGTGTTGGGCATGGCCCGCACAACGGGCGTGGCGGCGCCCAGAATGGCGGCATAGCTGGCAAGCGTGGTGCCGGCGGCCACGGTGACGAACAGCGTTTTACCCCCGCCCATCGCTTGCAGGCTGGGCAATGCCGCGCCGATCATCTGCGGCTTGACCGCGACCAGCACCACCGCGGGGGCGGCGGGCACGGGGCCGTTGAGCTGAACGCCGCTGGCCTTGAGCCAGTCGGAAGGATGCGGCTCCACCACATGCACCGCCGCCGGCGCAAGCCCGCGTTCCAGCCAGCCCGACAGCATCGCCGAACCCATCTTGCCGCAGCCCAGAAGCAGCAGACCGCCAGACCCGTCCGGGCCGGTTTCAAATGCCGAAAAATCCATCGCATCCCCCTTTGTCGGGGGCAGATTAGGCGCGGCCGTAGGCCTCGGCAATGGCGACTTTCATCGCCTGTTCCGGGGTCTCGCTGCCCCAGCAGGCCAGTTGCATGGCCGGGTAGAAGCGTTCCGCCACCGAAACGGCGGCGCCGATCATCCGGTCGATCTGTTCGGGCGCGGCATATTGGCCGCCCGAAAGCACCAGCCCATAGCGCCAGACCATCAGCCGCTGCTCGGGCCAGAAGGTGAAGGCCCCGGTCCAGCATTGATCGTTGATCCGGTTCAGAAGGTCGTAAAGCGCGCCTTCGCGCCCGGCGGGCGGGTCGATTTCGAAGGTCGAGATCAGCCGCAGCGTTTCATCCTGCGCCGACCAGGCCAGGGTGATCGAATAGCCGCGCCACTGCCCCTCGACCGCCATGGCGATCTGGTCATCGGCAACGCGGTCGAATTCCCAGGCGTGCATTTCGGCAAGGTTTTCCACCACATCGATCGGGTGGATGTCGCCGGTGTCGAGATAGTCCTCGCTCAGTGCCATGACCTGCCCCCTGTGCTGTGCCTGCGTCTTGCTGCCTGTGTCGCCCCGCAGAGTTTCCTCTAGGGCTGGGCGTTATCGCTAATAGCGGCGGTTATGGCCGCATTCCCTACCAGATATCGTGGGGCCATTGCCGCCTTCTGTAAAGCAGATTGTGGTGGATAAGTTATGAATGCACCGCAATATCTGGGGAAAACCCCTTGGCGCGCGGCGGGGGTGCCGGGTGCGGCTGGGGGAGCCGCCGGAACATCACCGCAGGGGCCGGCACAAGAGCCAGGGGCCGGCCCCGACAGGAACCGGCCCCGGCAAGATGTCACAGCGCGCGGGTCGAGAAATACCAGTCCACGGTGTTGAACCCTTCCGAGGCGCGGGCTTCGGCGGCCTCGGGGGTGGCCGGGGTCGGCACGA
>CAZPWV010000187.1:4595-4951 GCA_964590825.1 uncultured Rhodobacter sp.
CGGTGAGGATGGGCTTGTCCCACTTCTCGAAGCCGTGCAGGCCGCCAAAGCTCTTCATCACCTCCTGGCCGGGGCGCCAGTTTTCAGGCATCGCGCATTTGTGCTCTTGCGCGGTTTGCAGCGCCACCAGCAGGCGCAGGATCTCGTCGATCTGGCGCCCGGCCACCATCGGATAGTAAAGCATCGCCCGCAGCACGCCTTCGGGGTCGATGATGAAGGTGGCCCGCACCGCCGCCGTATCCGAGGCCCCCGGCTGGATCATGCCATAGGCCTGCGCCACCTTCATCGACAGATCGGCGATGATCGGGAATTTGATCTCGGTGCCGAATTTCTCCTTGATGTTCAGCACCCAGGCG
>CAZPWV010000188.1:0-2998 GCA_964590825.1 uncultured Rhodobacter sp.
CTCTACCTGCGCATCGCGCCCTATGGCGGCAATCTCGAAGGGGTGCGGGCGGCGGCGCTGGCCTGGTTCGGCAAGGAGCCGCGTCGCCTGACACCGGCCGAAACGGCGCTGCTGATTGCGCTGCCGCAGGCCCCCGAAGCGCGCCGCCCCGACCGTGCCCCGGCCGAGGCCCTCCGCGCCCGGAATCTGGTGCTGGAGCGTCTGGCACGGGCCGGGGTGCTGACGGCAGACGCCGCGCAGGCGGCCCGGAACGAACCGATCCCGGCGGTGCGGCGTGATTTTCCGGCACTGGCGCCGCATCTGGCCGCGCGTCTGGCCATCGCCGCCCCGCCGGGAGCGCGGATCGAAACCACCATCGATGCGCCCTTGCAGCGTGCCGCCGAGGCCCTTGCCCGCCGTGCCGTGGCGGGGCAGGCGGGGCAGGTTTCGGTGGCGCTGCTTCTGGCCGATCATCGCAGCGGCGCGATTCTGGCTTCGGTGGGCGGGGCGGAATGGACCAACCCAAGCCGTGCCGGTTTTGTGGATCTGACGCAGGCGCCGCGCTCGCCGGGATCGACGCTGAAACCCTTCGTCTATGCGCTGGCCTTCGACGACGGGCTGGCCCATCCTGAAACCCTGATCGAGGATCGTCCGATCGGTTTTGGCGCGTGGCACCCGCAAAATTTCGACCGGCAGTTTCGCGGCACGGTGTCGGTGCGGTTGGCCTTGACGCAATCGCTCAATATTCCGGTCGTCAGCCTGACCGAGGCGCTTGGCCCTGCCCGTCTTCTGGCCGGCCTGCGGCGCAGCGGGGCGGTGGTGCGCTTGCCCGATGCAGCGCCGCCGGGTCTGGCGATCAGCCTGGGCGGGGTGGGGATCAGCCTGCAAGACCTTGTTCAGGCCTATGCCGCGCTGGCCCGTCTGGGCCGGCCGCTGCGGCTTTCGGCCAGGGCCGGCGAGGCCGGGCCGCGCGACGGGCAGTTGTTTGGCCCGGTGGCGGCCTGGCAGGTGGGGGAAATATTGTCCCGCATCGCCCCGCCCCCCGGTGCCGCGCCGAACCGGCTTGCCTACAAGACGGGCACCTCTTACGGCCACCGCGATGCCTTGGCGCTGGGGTTTGATGGCCGCCATGTGGCCGGTGTCTGGCTGGGCCGTGCAGATGGCACGCCGGTGCCGGGGGCCTTTGGCGGCGAATTGGCGGCACCGGTCCTGTTCGAGCTGTTCGACCGGCTGGGGGCCAGGCGCAGCCCTTTGCCGCCGCCCCCCGCCGCCACGCTGCTTTTGCCCAATGCCCGGCTGCCGCACCCTTTGCAGCGGTTCCGCCCCCGCGATGCGGCCTTTTCAGAGACCGCCAGTGGCGCCCCGCAGTTGGTCTTTCCCCCCGATGGCGCCGAGGTCGAAACCGCCGGGCGGGGGGTCACGGTCAAGCTGCGCGGCGGCGCGGCGCCCTTTACCTGGCTGGTCAATGGCGTGCCGCTGATCGTCGCCAGCCGCAGCCGCGAGTCGGTGCTGCCACTCTCCGGCCCCGGTTATGTGCAAGTGACCGTGCTGGATGCGCAGGGACGCGCGGCCAGCGCCGCGCTGCGGCTCAAACCCTGAGCGCGGCCCACCCGGCCCGAAGCTGCGCCGTCAGAGCCGCTCGATGGCAAGCGCAATGCCCTGCCCACCGCCGATGCACATGGTAATCAGCCCGAGCCGGCCACCGCTGCGTTCAAGGTGATAGAGCGTTTTCACCGTCAGGATTGCCCCGGTCGCCCCCACCGGATGGCCCAGCGCAATTGCCCCGCCATTGGGGTTGACCTTTGCCGGGTCGAGCCCGAGATCTTTGGAAACGGCAAGCGCCTGCGCGGCAAAGGCCTCGTTGCTTTCGATCACGTCGAAATCGGCCAGACGCAGCCCGGTCTTTTCACATAGCTTGCGCACCGCCGGGATCGGTCCGAGGCCCATCACCTCGGGGCGCACCCCGGCCACGGCAGAGCCCACAATCCGGGCGCGCGGCTTCAGCCCGGCGGCAAGGGCGGCCTCTTCGCGTGCGATCACCAGCGCCGCGGCGCCATCGTTGATGCCCGAGGCATTGCCCGCCGTCACCGTGCCCCCCTTGCGGAAGGCCGGCTTCAGCGCCGCCAGCTTTTCAAACGTGGTCACTTTAGGATGCTCGTCGGTGTCGAAAATCACCGTGCCTTTGCGGCTGGAAATCTCGACCGGAACAATTTCCCCGGCAAAGGCGCCGGCGGCAATCGCGGCTGCCGCGCGGCTTTGGCTTTCGGCGGCAAAGGCGTCTTGTTCGTCGCGGCCGATACCGTATTCCGCCGCGACATTTTCGGCGGTGATCCCCATGTGCCCGGTGCCAAAGGGGCAGCTCAGCGCCCCCAGCATCATGTCCACCATCTGCGCATCGCCCATTTTCTGGCCGAAACGGGCGGCAGGCAGAATGTAGGGCGCACGGCTCATGCAATCGACCCCGCCGGCCAGCGCAAAACTGCCTTCGCCCAGCGTCAGGGCCTGTGCCGCCGAGACCACCGCCTGCACCCCCGAGCCGCACAGCCGGTTGACGTTCATCGCCGGGGTTTCCACCGGAATGCCCGCCTGCACCGCCGCCACGCGGCTGACATAAAGATCCCGCGGCTCGGTGTTCAGGATATGGCCAAAGACCACCTGATCGATACGCTCAGGGGCAAGGCCCGCCCGCGCCAGCGCCGCCTTGGCCACAAGCGTGGCGAGGTCGATGGGCGAAAACCCCGAAAGGCTGCCGCCAAAGGTGCCGATGGCGGTGCGCGCCCCGGACAGGATGACGATACCGGACATGAAACTCTCCCTCGGCTGTGGCCCTGCGATGATCGGGCCCCATCATGATTGAGAAAGTCTAGCGAAGCGCAGCGCCTGCGGCCAGTTGCCGGGCGGCGCGTGACGAAGCGTCACGAAGCCGTTGCGGCGGAAAAATGCCAGATCAGGCACAGCACGGGGCCCGGCCCGGCGGTGGTCGTGAGGGCATTGCCCGCGACTTGCCAGCCCGCAACAA
>CAZPWV010000188.1:3008-4933 GCA_964590825.1 uncultured Rhodobacter sp.
GGAATTGAATGCATGGACTCCCCCTTGCAATGCCCTCGCGCAGAGGCTGCCAGCCGGGGGTAAAGAAGCGGTTGACGGCTGGGCCAATCGCTTCAATGCAAAGGAATTGTCACAGTGTCGGGGGCAGCAGCGCTTGCCGCCCCTCGGGGGTCAGCAGCCAGGCCTGCCGCCCCTCGATCACCGCGACCGAGACCGGGCCACCATAGCCGGCGGAACTGTCGAGGTTTAGCCGGTTGCCGTAATGCGTTGCGGCCGCGATGGCGGTATGGCCATGCACCACCAGCGCCCCATGATCGCGCGTATCTTCCAGAAAGGCGGCGCGGATCCACAGCAGATCGTCCTCGGTCTGATCGCGCAGATCGACACCGGGGCGGATACCGGCATGAACAAAAAGCACATTTTCCACCAGGGCCGAACTGGGCAGACCGTCCAGCCAGAGCCGGTGCGCGGGGGAAACCGCCGCCAGCGCCTCGGCATGAACCTGGTCGAGCGGGCGGTTGCCCGGTTCGCGGATGCCGTAAGAGGCTAGTGTCTGCGGCCCGCCAAGGCGCGGATGCAACCAGGTGAATTCCGCCCGCAAGCCGGGGTCGCGGCTCCAGGGGTCCACCAGAAACCGCGAAAACATCCGGTCGTGATTGCCCTTGAGCACGACGAGGTTTTCTCCCTGCGCCTGCGCCGCGCACAAATGCGCAATCACCTGCGCCGATTTCGGCCCGCGGTCGCACAGATCGCCCAGCACCACCACCGGCGCCGCCGCCAGCCCCTCGCGGTTGCGGTCGGCGTCGATCAACGCGAAGGCGCCCAGCATGAGATCATACTGGCCGTGAATGTCTCCGATGGCATAGGCAGGCATGATGGCTCCGAATGAAAAGGCCCCCCGCAGCGCGGAGGGCCCCGAGTGCTGACAGCATGTATCTCAGTGGATGTTGAATTCCAGCGGTTTTACCTGCTGGAAGAGGCCCGTGGCTTCAAGTTCGGTCACCACGGCAGGCGCAAGCACCTCGTCGAGATAGGCAATGGCAATCGCCTCGCCGCCCGCCGCCGACCGGCCAAGGGTGAAGTTGGCCACATTGGCCTTGTGCTTGCCCAGGAGCGTGCCGAGCGTGCCGATGATGCCGGGAACATCCTTGTTGGTGGTGTAGAGCATGTGGCGGCCCACTTCGGCATCGACCTGAATGCCCTTGATCTGGATGAACCGCGGCTTGCCATCGGAGAAGCAGGTGCCCGCAATCGACCGTTCCCGCGCATCGGTGACGACGGTCACCTTGATGTAGCCGTCGAACACGCCGGATTTGTCTTGCGTGGTGGTGGAAATCTGCACCCCGCGTTCCTTGGCGATGACCGGGGCGGAGACCATGTTCACATCGGGGTTGACCCTTTGCATGATGCCCGCCACCACGGCGCAATCGAGCGCCTTGAGGTTCATTTTCGACACAAGGCCGTCGTAGGTGATGTTGATTGCCTTGATCGGCTCGTCGGTCATCTGGCCGATGAAGGCGCCGAGGTATTCGGCCAGCTTCACCCAGGGGCCCATCACCTTGGCCTCGTCGGCGCTCATCGAGGGCATGTTGAGCGCATTTTCCACCGCGCCATCGAGCAGATAATTGGCCATCTGCTCGGCCACCTGCAGCGCCACGTTTTCCTGCGCTTCGGTGGTCGAAGCGCCAAGGTGCGGCGTGCAGACCACGTTGGGCAGGTTGAACAGCGGGTTTTCCGTGGCCGGTTCCACCGAGAACACGTCAAACGCCGCACCGGCCACATGGCCCGATTGCAGCATTTCGGCCAGCGCCGCCTCATCGACCAGCCCACCGCGGGCGCAATTGATGATCCGCACGCCGGGCTTGGTTTTGGCCAGATTTTCGCGGCTCAGGATGTTGCGGGTGCTGTCGGTCAGCGGCACATGCAGGGTGATGAAATCGGCGCGC
>CAZPWV010000189.1:0-214 GCA_964590825.1 uncultured Rhodobacter sp.
CGAGGCCCAGTTTTTCGAGATCATCGTGGTCAATGCGGGGCGGGCGGCGGGATCCAGCAGCGCAAGGCCCCAGCGCGCCCCCACGTCGATGGCGGTATCGCCGCCGGGGGTCAGCGCGTTGATCTTGGCGTTGATCGCGGTTTCGTTGTTGGAAAACGCCAGAACCGAGGCCGAGGCGGCGTTGTTGCAGTTGTAAATCCCGTTCGAGGCATAG
>CAZPWV010000189.1:224-2638 GCA_964590825.1 uncultured Rhodobacter sp.
GCCCTCGCGCTGGTGCGGGTTCCCGCCCAGGTGCCAGGTGCCCTGACCCAGCGCCACCTGACCCCAATAGTCGAAACCGTCACCATACATCGTGCGCTGCAAGGTGGTGCTGGGCGAAATGGCAATGGTGCTTGTCGGCAGCAAGGTGACATCGGCGCAGGTGTTTTGCGTGTGATCGGTCGAAAGCGAGAACACCGAGCCCACCTGTGTGCCCAGCGTGACCTGCTGGTTATAGGGCACCACCGAAATCGAAAGCCGGCCCGCCGGCGCGGTGGGCGGCTGCACCATGTCGAACATGCTCTCGACAAAGTTCAGCGCGGCGGGGCGCAACTGGTCCATCCGCGTGGGATAGACGCCGGAATAGCGGGCGTCGTCGTCGTGATAGATGTTGTAATCCATCGAGCCCGAGATATCGAGCACCATCGAAATTTCCACATTGCCGATCGATTCGGTGGCCTGGCTGTCGCCCTTGGCGCCCAGTTCGGTGATGCCGACCAGCGGGCCGAAGATCGTCGGCATCCGGTCCTTGGCGTTGATCGTCACCCGGCGCCATTCGCCGAACTGCCCCTGTTCGACCTTGGGGTCGATGTCGAGGTAATCCAGCCCGGCCTTGTTGAGATAGTCCTGCACCACAAATTTGGGATCGAGGTCTTGCGACAGCGAGGCGGCGGCCAGTGCCGCGCGGTCGATGGTGTTCTGGATCAGCGCGCGGCGTTCTTCCTGCCGCACGAGGTCGATGGCGATGCCGGTGCAGACCAGCATGACAAGGAAGATCTGGATCGAAAAGATGATGAGCGCGCCGTCTTCGTCCCGCACGAAGCGGGTCATGAGCGCCTTCATCCTGCCGCCCGAAACTTCTGTTCTGAGCTCGTCGCACATCCGTTCAACACTCCTTTTCCCAAACCGCCTTGCCCGTTGCGGTTCGCAGAAAACACTTTTCCGATGTTTCTTATCGGGGGGCATCGCGGCGAAAATGAGGCGAAGACAAGGCAGATACGCCCGATTGATCCCGTATTCGCAACGGTTTACGCCGGGTCATGCGGTGGTTTCGCAGGGCTGGACAATCCGCCACAGGTTCACCCTGTTCGTTACCATTTGAATAAAACACCCGGTTCCCCCGGCCGAGCGATTCGCTGTGCAGCGCTCTCGACTCCGGCGCCAAGTGCCCCGATATTGGGCCCATGAGTCTGCCCCCCGGCTTCCTTGACGAATTGCGCAATCGCGTGACCATCTCGCAGGTGGTCGGGCGCAAGGTGGTGTGGGATGTGCGCAAGTCGAACCGGGCCAAGGGCGATTTCTGGGCGCCGTGCCCGTTTCATCACGAAAAGACCGCCTCGTTCCATGTCGATGACCGCAAGGGCTACTACTATTGCTTTGGCTGCCATGCGAAGGGCGATGCGCTGGGCTTCGTGAAGGAAACCGAGAACGTCAGCTTCATGGAGGCGGTCGAAATCCTGGCCCGCGAGGCCGGCATGGCGATGCCCGCGCGCGACCCGGTGGCGGCGCAAAAGGCCGACCGGCGCAGCGAACTGGCCACGGTGATGGAGGAGGCGGTGAAATTCTACCGCCTGCAACTGAGCACGCAGGCCGGGGCGGCGGCGCGCGATTATCTGGCGCGGCGCCGTCTTGGCCCCGAGGCGCAGGCGCGGTTCGAGATCGGTTTTGCGCCCGACGCGCGGCAGGCGCTGTTTTCCGCGCTTGGCGCCAAGGGCATCGGCCCCGATCTGATCGTCGAGGCCGGGCTGTGCATCCGCCCCGAAGACGGTGGCGCCCCTTATGACCGGTTTCGCGGCCGGATCATCTACCCGATCCGCGATGCGCGGGGGCGTGCCATCAGCCTGGGCGGCCGGGCGATGGACCCGAATGCGCGGGCAAAATATCTCAACGGTCCCGAGACCGAACTGTTCGACAAGGGCCGGCAGCTTTACAATATCGGTCCCGCGCGGGAGGCCTGCGCAAAGGGGGCGCGGCTGATTGTGGCCGAGGGCTACATGGATGTGATCGCCCTCGACGAGGCGGGGTTTGGCGGTGCGGTGGCCCCCCTGGGCACGGCGGTGACCGAAGATCAGCTGCGGCTGATGTGGCGGCTGCACGACGAACCGGTGATTGCGCTGGATGGCGACAAGGCCGGGCTGCGCGCCGCGCTGCGGCTGGTGGACCTCGCCTTGCCGCTGCTGGAGGCTGGCAAGGGGCTGCGTTTTGCGCTGCTTCCGGGCGGGCAGGACCCGGACGAGCTGATAAAATCCGAGGGCCGCGAGGCGATGGAGCGGTTGGTCGAAGGGGCGCGGCCAATGGTCGAACTGCTCTGGACCCGCGAAACCGAGGGCAAGGTGTTTGACAGCCCCGAGCGCCGCGCCGGCCTCGACAAGACCCTTCGCGCCGCGATCAAACGCATTGCCGACCCCTCGATCCGC
>CAZPWV010000189.1:2648-4927 GCA_964590825.1 uncultured Rhodobacter sp.
GCATTACGGCGAAGAGATCAAGCACCTGCGCGAAGAGCTTTTCGGGTTTGGCCGCCATCGTCCGACAGCGGCCCGCACCGGCGGCACGGTCTGGCGGCCCGGTTCCGGTGCCCGGTCGCCGGCGCAGCCGCTGCCCTCGACCCGTTCGACGGTTCTTGTGGCGGCCTCGGGCGAGCGGATCACCGAACATTTGCGCGAAACGATGATCGTCGCGCTGCTGGCGGTGCATCCGGCTCTGGTGGCCGAATTCGAAGGTCAGATCGAATTGCTGCGCCCCGGTGACGCCGATCAGCGGCAGATTCTGGCGCTGATGCTGCGCCACGCCCATGACCCCGTGCCCCGGTTGACCGAAGCCTTGCAGCACGGGGCCGGCCTTGCCCTTGAAAAGCTGCTTGGCCACCCCCATGTGCGCTCAGCCCCGCCGGTGCTGCGCCGCGATGATGCCGAGTTTGGCCGCATGTGTCTGGCCGAGGAACTGGCGCGGCTGACTGCCGAACGCGCCGTGCGGGCCGAAGTGGAAGAGGCGATGGAGGATCTGGAAGGCCTTGCCGACGAGGGCGTGACCTGGCGGCTGACCGAGGCCACCCGTGCGAAAGACCGCGCCGAACGCTCGAAACTCGACGAGATCGGCGACATGGGCGAAGACCGCGCCGCCCTGTCGGCGCAGTTGCAGGCGCTGATCGATGGCGAGGTCTGGCGCAAGAAACCCACCAGGGGCGAATAGCTGATTCGCCCCCGGAACTGCCGCCGGAATCGCCGCCGGAATCGCCTCTGTGATTCGCTGCCGTGATTCGGTAAAACGGCGGGAAACGATTCGATCCCGTTGCGCCAGGCTTCGCGCAACCCCGATGCAGCCCGATGAGGAGCGCCCATGGCCGCCAAGGATATCGACGACGCAAAGCCCGAAACCGGTGCCGACGAGGATACGTCCTTTGACATGAGCCAGGCCGCGGTGAAGCGGATGATCGGCGAGGCGAAGGAACGCGGATATATCACCATCGATCAGCTCAACACCGTGATGCCCCCCGACCAGGTGTCGGGGGACCAGATCGAAGATGTGATGTCGATGCTGTCGGAAATGGGCATCAACGTGGTCGAGGCCGAAGAGGCCGATGAGGCCGAGGGCGGCGAGGTGGTGGAAACCGGCTCCGGCTCGCGCGAGGTGGCGCTGGCCTCGGCCACGGCGGAAACGCTGGACCGCACCGATGACCCGGTGCGGATGTATCTGCGCGAAATGGGCTCGGTTGAATTGCTCTCGCGCGAGGGCGAGATTGCCATTGCCAAGCGCATCGAGGCCGGCCGCAACACGATGATTGCGGGCCTGTGCGAAAGCCCGCTGACCTTTCAGGCGATCACCATCTGGCGCGACGAATTGCTCAGCGAAGAGATCTTGCTGCGCGACGTGATCGACCTTGAGGCCACCTTTGGCCGCTCGCTTGACGGCGAGGAAGAGTTGGAAGGCCCGGTCGAGGGGCTCGCACTGGATGGCGCCGAGGGCGGTGCGGTGCGCCCCCGTTCCGCCACCGACGAACCCGAATATGATGCCGACGGCAACCCGATCGTGCAGGCCGACGAAGAAGACGAAGACGACGAGGGCACCAACATGTCCTTGGCGGCGATGGAAGCGGCGCTGAAGCCGAAAGTGCTGGAAACGCTGGAAGTCATCGCCCGCGATTACACCAAGCTGGCCGAGATGCAGGATTTGCGCATGTCCGCCACGCTGAACGAGGACGGCACATTTTCGGTGGCCGAAGAGGCCGCCTATCAAAAGCTGCGTTCGGAAATCGTGCTTCTGGTCAACGAGTTGCACCTGCACAACAACCGCATCGAGGCGCTGATCGACCAGCTTTACGGGATCAACCGCAAGATCATGTCGATCGACTCCGGCATGGTCAAACTGGCCGATGCGGCGCGTATCAACCGCCGCGAATTCATCGACGAGTATCGCGGCTACGAGCTTGATCCGACCTGGATGGAGCGGATGGCGGCGAAATCGGGCCGGGTCTGGGCCAACCTGCTGGAGAAAAGCCGCGACAAGGTGGAAGAGCTGCGCGCCGAGATGGCGCAGGTGGGCCAATATGTCGGCGTCGATATTTCGGAATTCCGCCGCATCGTGAACCAGGTGCAAAAGGGCGAGAAAGAGGCGCGTCAGGCCAAGAAGGAAATGGTCGAGGCGAACCTGCGTCTGGTGATCTCGATTGCCAAGAAATACACCAACCGCGGGCTGCAATTCCTTGATCTCATTCAGGAAGGCAATATCGGCCTGATGAAGGCGGTCG
>CAZPWV010000190.1:0-1813 GCA_964590825.1 uncultured Rhodobacter sp.
CATTGGCTGTCTCCCTTGCCATTTCCCGTCGCGCCTGAGAGTGTCCACCCAAGTGCAATGCTACGCCGAGGTCCGAACATGGAGACTGCGGTCGCGCAGCGCGAACCTTAACCTGAACTAGATCGAAAAGGAGTTCAACGCAATGCGGCCTGACCCAAGGTTTCTTACCCTGCCGAAGTCCTTCTGGGCAAGTGTCCGCAGTATCAGCCAAAGTGTGGGATACACTGCTCGAGGAACTGGTCAGATCAAGGTTCCGACAGTTCCGCAGATGGCGGACGCCTTCGAAGGTCTCGGCCTGCAACGTGCGGGTATCATGGACGCAGGCCATCGACCGACGCCTTTGGCGCGCCAGCTTTCTGACTATTTCACCTACCGCGCCAACATTCTCAACAATCATGTAGAGCCTCGGCTGATGGATGTCGTCAGAGCGCGAGAGGTCTTCGAGCGACTGCGGGCTGAGCTCCGCCCCACACGACCATTTCCCATGAACAAGCAAAAGGGCGAAATGAAGTCGGAGGCCTATCTGACATCTATTGTAAATATGATTATCGAAGCAAACGCTGAGGGGTTGCCCTGCGATTTCGACCCTCGGGAGTTGACAACAATCACAAGGGATGGCCTTCCCCTGCGAACATTGTCCCGCCGCGTAGATGGTGCGTTCCCCAGTGCAGTGAACCCGGTCGCCGTTTGGGAAATAAAGGAATACTATTACACGACAACATTCGGCAGCAGGGTGGCCGATGGTGTTTACGAAACGCTCTTGGACGGGATGGAACTCGAAGCAATCGACGTCAGGCATTACCTGATGGTCGATGCTCACTATACTTGGTGGGACTGTGGCCGCTCTTACCTTTGCCGAATGGTGGATATGCTGCACATGGGTTATGTCGACGAAATTCTCTTTGGGTATGAGGTCGTCGAGGAATTGCCGCGAATAGTCGGTGAGCTTGTAGCTATTGAGCGGGCTCGCAACCAATAGGGGCGGTATCAATCGGGGCTCTTTCTCGAAGAAAGCAATGGATTGCATCACAACAGCGCCCCCGCCGCGTTGCCGGTGAACAGTTCACCCTCGCGGACGTAGCGGGCCAGCATGGCGTCGGTGGCGTGGCCGGTCATTGCCCGGATTTTCAAGGCGGAGACCCCCGCCTGTGCCGCCGAAGTGGCAAAGCCCGCCCGCAGGCTGTGGCCGGAGTATCCCTCGGGGTCGATCCCCGCCGCCGCCAGCCGTTCCCGCAGAAGGACCGACACGGCGTCCCCGGTCAGCGGGTTCGCGGCAACATGACCGTGCCGGGTGATCGGGCGGAACAGCGGGCCGGTGTCGATGGCGGATGCTGACAGCCACGCCTCAACCGCCGCGACGGGGCAATGGCGGGTGCGACCGTGGGGGATGCCGATGCGGCGGCCTGCCGCCTCCTGATCGGTCTTGCTGCGCCGGATGGTCACGATCAGACCTTGGCGGACGGTTTCGATGTCGGCCCGTTCCAGCGCCACCAGTTCGGAGCGGCGGAAGCCCCCGGCGAAGCCCAGAAGCAATAATGCCCGGTCGCGCTGGTCGCGCAGGGTTTCCTCTAGGCTGTCCACCACCAGCAGCAGGTCATCGCGCATCAAGGGCTTGGCCTGTCGCTGGGCGGTGCCGTGCTTGCGGCGCAGACCGCGCAGCGTGGCTTTCACGATCTCGGCGCGGCAGGGGTTCGGCAATCCCGCCATTTCGTGGGCCTTGGAGATCGAGGCCACCCGGCGCTGGATGGTCGCCACGGCATGGTGCCCCGCGTGATCGCCGATATAGGCGCAGACCATGGCCGGGGTTGCGGGC
>CAZPWV010000190.1:1823-3343 GCA_964590825.1 uncultured Rhodobacter sp.
GACCCGCCCCAGTCTTGGAAGTGCGTCAGATCACCCCGCAAGGCCCGTTCGGTTGCCGGGGCGAGGCTGTGCCGCAGCAGGTCGGTTGCCTCATCGGTCAAGGTTTCACGCGCCGCAGGTGAGAACGTATCGGCGTTGCAATTAACTGCAAAACGTTCGTTCATCTGCCCCTCCTGATCGCCCTTGTTAACCCGTGTTAATGGTTGAGTATCCGAGATTAGAACCGCTTCACGCATCCCAAGCCTCCTTCATCACGCCCGCCCGGATGCGGTTCAGCAGCGGCAAATCCTGCCGCATCAGGTCGAGAGCCTGCACAGCAGCCTCTGGGTCCACCCCCAGCGTTTCGAACATCAACTGCGCGTGGAGGCGGTCGGACAGATCGCCCCCGACACGGCGGGTCAGCAATCCGCCCTCAACCCGGAAGAGCACCTGCCCGAGGAACCCGACACGCTGGCCGGGGGGCAGCATTGCGCGGGCAAACTCCGCCACACCTGCTTGCGTTGCGGCCAGACGGGACAGGGCCAGCTTCCCCTCGCGGGTGAACATGTCGAGCGCCCAGCCGGGAACCCCGCCGATTGTCACCTCGGGCGGCAGCGGGTCATCGGTCGTGCCCGCTCGCAGGCCGTTTTCCAGTGCCAGAAGGGCCAGCAAGGGCGGCAGGGCCTCGCCCGTCTTGCGATAGCCTTCGCGGCAGATCGCCAGCGTCGTGGGCGCGGTGCCGAGTTCGTCCAGCAGGTCGAAGGCCAGGGCGACCTCGCCACGCCGAACCGGCAGCTTGCCACCGGGCCGGTCGGTGCCCAGCAAGAACAGTGTGGCGAGGGCGCGCCAGTGCAGGTTCGGGGTGGTCAGCGCGATCAGCCGCAGGCGGGGATTGGTTTCGGCGGCAAGAGCGCGTCGGGTATCGGCAAGGGCGGGCAGCGTTTCCAGCGCCATGTAAAGGTCATCGGTCGCCCGGCTTTTCGGGGCCTCGGCCAGAGCCTTGACCACGGCTGACGCCACAGCCCAATCGCCACCTATGGCACCCCGGAACCGCTTGCCGGTCAGGGCGGCCACGGTCAGGCCCACGGTCGGCAGGCTGCCAAGCCCGACATCCTCGAAGGCGATGCCGCCCAGCCTGCGCCAGAGGCGGTCGGGGGCATCCCGCAGCAGGGTGGCGGCGGCGTTCAGGGCCAGATCGACACGGCCCCGGCGAATGGCCTTTTGCAGCAGGCTCATGGCCAGCCAAGGCGAGATCGGCAGGGGCTGTCCCTGTGGGACACGCTCTTGCGCGGCGATCCGTTGGATCAGGTCAGTTCGGAAACGGGAAATCAGGTCGGGGTCAGTCATCCATCGCTCCTTCGATTTTGAAAGGGGGATCAATGACTTGCGACCCTCATTAAGCGTATGGGATTGGCCACCTAAAGGAAGGGAAGAACACCTGAGGCTGCCGATTTCCGCGCCGCAACCGGGTTGGTGAAGGGGTGTTGGCAGAGACACACGAAATGTCTCCGCCGGGAACGTTCCCTTGTCTTTCCACCACA
>CAZPWV010000190.1:3357-4908 GCA_964590825.1 uncultured Rhodobacter sp.
TCTGTCCCTGCGAGGGGTCGATCCTCAGAACCCATGCCTGCTGATGGGGTTGCAGCGCGTGAAAGCGGATATGGGGGCCATACCGCTTCCACCACTGCGGCAGCTTCTTGTGCAGGAAGTTTTCCTCACAGGAGCGAAGCCATTCTGGGCCTCGGCACTGCGGGAAGTCGTCGGCAACTTCGGCCTGCAACTCTGCGGGCGTGCAGATGAAGTATTCACAGCCTTCGGTCTGCCGGATGAACTCGCAGTACTCACGGTTCCGCTCGAAGAGCACTTGAGCCAAGGTCAGCGGGAGTGCAGCCGACTTCGCGGGGGCGGAGACCCTTTTGCTCGGGACCATGGCACCCAGGGCTTCACGCTCCCCGGCGATGATCTCCCCATCCGTCCACGCCTGTCGTCGTCGCTTCCTGATCGCGGTGGGGCTGACCCCTTGCTTTGCGGCAAGCTGTGAAGCGGTGTAGCTGCGCCCTGTGTTCGGGCAGGTGAAGATCAGGCTGTCACCCTTGTTCCGGTTCTGGGTTGTCTTGTCGGCCCATCGCACCTTGCCGGGGGCGTATTCGGGATCGTGATTGTCGATCCGGTCGAGGGTCGCCCGCGATGTCGGCTTCGGCCCAACCAATCGCAGGAAATCCGGGAAGCTCCGGAAGGCGGGATGTACCACCGCGCCACAGGTCTTGACCCGTTGCAACATGTTTCGATGGGTGTTCGCCTCGCCCGCATACTTGGCCCGCAACGCCATGGTGGACATGGTGCCCAGGTCATGCAGCAGCGCGACCCACACCGGATCATCGGGCATTTGCTTTGCTGCGAAACCATCTGACTGATGTTTGCTTATGACCGGAACCGGAACGCTAGGCGCGACGCCTGCATCCCCCGGATTGTGCGCGGTTTTCTTCGTGGGTTTCCGCCCCTTCGTCGGTTTCGTGGTCGAAGCAACTTGAGATGCAGCAGCCGCTCCGTGCGATCCTGTCACCATGATTTTGGTCTGCTTGCTCATCGCCAATCCCCCGATTTCAGGCCCAGAAGGCGGTTAGCAGGGGCGGGCAAATTGACTTTGTAGCCCAAGGGGTGGCTTTCACCAGTTAGCAAGCCTAAGCGATTGAAACAGTGTGGGAAAAAGTGAACCCTACGGGCTGCCACTTCCTTCCCCATCCGTTCCGTTGCCGCGGTTTGACCCCGGTCGAGGCATTGGCCAGATGCAACTGGCGGTGCCGGGTCGTGGCGCTTTCGGTCGGTCTGCCCGTGCCGCGCGTTGTGGCGTTATGGCCTCGTGATCCGCGCCACAAGTTCTTCGCGCAGCAGGCCTTCGTCTGCGCCGCTGTCGCGGGCCAGGCGTTTGAGACCGAAATGCACGCGGGCGATGTCTTGATAATAGCTGGTGAAGGCATAGTTCACCGCCGCCCCCGCCACCGCGCCCAGCACCGGGGCGGTTTGCGCCGCCAGTTTTTGACCCAGCACCGCCGAAAGCCGGGGCGCCACCTTGGCGATCAGGCTGTTCAATCCGGTGCCGGTGATCGTAATCGATCCCGATCAACCCAAACACGCACTGCG
>CAZPWV010000191.1:0-4894 GCA_964590825.1 uncultured Rhodobacter sp.
CAGAGCGGCTGGAACGCTGCATTCTTGCGGCCGGGGGGGCGCGTCCGGCCGATGAGGCCTGGCTGGCCTTTCGCGGCAAGATGCCGGGGGTCGAGGCGCTGTTGCGCGGCCGGGGGCTGCCGGAGGGGTGAGCGGGGCCGGGCCGCCCCCGGCAAGCGGGGGGGGCGGCTCAGCCGCGCCAGACATCCATGTGGATGATGACATCGGCTTGCGGATAGGCCTCGATGATGGCGCGCTTGAGGCTGGCGGCCACCGCGTGCCCGGCCTCGAGCGTCTGGCCGCCGTCGAGTTCGATATGCAGCTGCACGAAAAGCCGCGCCCCGGAGGTGCGGGTTCGCAGGTCATGAAAACCCCGCACGCCGGGCCAGATCGCGGCGATTTCGGCAATGCCGGCGACCACCTCGGGCGGGGCGACCCGGTCCATCAAGGCGTCCCATCCGTCGATCCCGATCCGTGCGGCGCCGCGCAGCATCAGCACCGCCGCCACGATCGCCACGACGCTATCGACCCGCGCCCAGCCGAACCGCGCCGAGAGAAACAGCGCCAGCATCGCGCCGAGCGTGGGCAGAAGATCGCCCATGTAATGCAGCATGTCGGCGGCCACGACCTTGTTGCGGGTCGTTCGGGCCACGCGGTGTTGCCAGGCCACAAGCGCCGCCGTCATCAGCGCCGAGACCGCCATGACACTGATCCCGATCGTTTCGGCGGCCAGCGGATGCGCGGTGGGGGCCAGCAGCCGCCGCACCGCCGCCCAAAGGATGGCACTGCCCGAGGCGGCTACAAAGATCGCCTGCCCGAGCGCGACCAGATCCTCGACCGCGGAATGGCCAAAGGCGTGGTCGTCATCGGCGGGGCGCGCGGCATAGACGATGGCGGCCAGACCGGCGAGGGAGATCAGAAGATCCATCGCCGAATCGGCCAGCGAGGCGGCCACCGAAAGCGCCCCGGTGGCCAGCAGGGCCCAGAGCTTCAGCGCCACCAGCAGCCCCGCCACCGACACCGAGGCAATCCCCGCCGAGAGGTTGAGCTTTTGCGCGGGGGGGTCGTAGGACATCGGCGACTCGTCTGGTTGTGGCCCCGTGCCTATCGCATCAGCCCGGCTCAGTCACGGATTTCATCGGCCGTCACGCCCCAGATCCGGTCCTTGGGCACCCAGCCATCGGCGGCATCGGACCGGATCTCGCACCAGTCGGGGGTGCAGTCCTCAAGCTTGGCGATGGCCCCGGTTTCGGCCAGCGCCATCACCGGCGATCTGGCCTCGGCGCGGGCGTGCAACTCGGTCATGTCCTGTTCGACGATCACCGTGCGCACCCCCGACAAAAGCGAATAATGCACCCAGCCGCCGGCCCCGTCGCGGTCTTCCACGCGGCGCCAGTGGCCGAATTCGGCGGTGATGCGCAGCGGCATTCCGGCATGTTTGAACACCCAGTCGATGCGATGGCTGAGCGAGGGGCCGCGCCGTGCATTGCCCTCGGACCCCTTGAGCGAAACAAAGCGCGGCAGCGGCAGGTTGGTGACCGGGCCACGCCCCTTTTGCACCGCCAGCGCCGCCGCGACGGCGGCCTCGGAGGGGGGGGGGCTGTCGTCGGTTTCCTGCGCCTGCACCGCAGCTGCCCCAAGGCCCAGCCCAAGGCCCAGCACCAAGGCCGCGATCGGGCGCAGGGCGGCCGGCAAGGCCGTCGGTTGCGTCTGAACCGATCGGCTGTGTGCGCAAGATAATTGCGCTAACAAGTCAAAAAACGCCATTTCTGCTCTCTCCGGGCCTTGTATCTTGCCCCTTTGACCGTCAATTTGCACGCAAGCAAGGATGTTTGGAAGAGAGGAGAGCCAACCATGCCCGCACCGCGGCTGAGTGTTGTCGTGACGCGACGGTTGCCCGAAGTGGTCGAGGCCCGGATGACGGAGCTTTTCGACGTGGAACTGCGCAAAACGGACGCGCGGATGAGCCGCGAAGAGTTGGTTCACGCGATGAGCCATGCCGATGTTCTGGTGCCCACGCTGACCGACCACATCGATGCCAACATGTTGGCGCAGGCCGGTAGCCGGCTGCGGTTGATTGCCAATTTCGGCGCCGGGATCGACCATATCGACGTGGCATCGGCGCGCCAACGCGGGGTTTTGGTGTCCAACACCCCCGGCGTGGTGACCGATGACACCGCCGATATGGTGATGGCGCTGATTCTTGGCGTGACGCGGCGCATTCCCGAAGGGCTGGCGATCATGAGCCGTGGCGAATGGGCCGGCTTTTCGCCTACCGCGCTTTTGGGCGGGCGCATCGGCGGCAAGCGGCTCGGCATCATCGGCATGGGGCGGATCGGTCAGGCGGTGGCGCGGCGCGCGGCGGTCTTTGGCCTGCAAGTGCATTACCACAACCGCAAACGCCTGCGCCCCGAGGTCGAGGCCGATCTTGAAGCGACCTATTGGGAAAGCCTTGACCAGATGGTCAGCCGGATGGACATCATCTCGGTCAACTGCCCGCATACGCCCTCGACCTTCCATCTGCTCAACGCGCGGCGGCTGAAGATGCTCAAGCCCACGGCGGTGATCGTGAATACCTCGCGCGGCGAGGTGATTGACGAAAACGCCCTGACACGGGCCTTGCGGGCCGGGGAAATTGCCGGGGCGGGGCTGGATGTGTTCGAGCATGGCACCGAGTTCAACCCGGTTCTGCGCGATCTGCCCAATGTGGTGCTTTTGCCGCATATGGGTTCGTCCACGGTCGAGGGGCGGGCCGAGATGGGCGAAAAAGTCATCATCAATATCAAGACCTTCGCCGATGGTCACCGGCCGCCGGATCTGGTGGTGCCGGGGATGCTCTGAGGGTCACGGGGCGAGGCTCAGAGGGCACGCCGCAGGGCGCGCCCGCCAAAACCCGCAACCGGAGTGATGGCGGCCAGCGACAACGCCGAATAGGCGCCCTGCGCGGCGACGAGCGCCGCAAGCTGCGCACCCGGCCCCTGTTCGGCCAGCGCTTCGTTTCGGGCCAATGCAGAGGCGGTCACACCTTCGGATGCGGGTTGCGCCACCGCCGCCACCCGGCGCAGGATTTCCTCCTGTCGCGCCGCCGCGACGCGGGTTTCGGCCAGATGGCGGGCGGCATCCTCGCCTTGGCGCAACGCGGCCAGAGGGGCGGCGCTGTTGGCTGTGGGCGCGGCTTGGGCTGGCGCGGTTGCGGCCTGTGCCAGCAAGGCCTCCAGCACCGAGCGTGCCTGCGGATTGCTGGCCTGCGCCAGTGCCTGCGTCAGCCCGGCGGCATTGGCCTTGGCGTCCTGCGGGGACGGTAGCGGGGTTTGCGCTGGTGATGCGGTTTGTGTGGCAGCGGCCGATTGGGCGGGGTGCGGCTGCGGCGCAGCGGCGATGCTGTCTGAGCCCGCGCCGCCGGCCTGCGGCAGGCCCAGCCCCAGAAGCGCCTGCAAGATCAACCCCAACTGGCCCAGCCCCTCGCTTTGCGGAACCGGCCGTGCCCCGTGACCGGTATCGGATTGCGGCGGCTTCGCGGCAACGCCCGGCGCGGCGGCGGCGCTGGTGCCGCTCTGGCTGGCCGGCGCGCCCATGCCGGGGCGTGCCGCGTGAAACAGCAAGCTGAGGAAGGTGTTGAAATATCCGTAAAGCGACATGGCAGACCGGCCCAGATTGAGTCAATTTGTCTTAAACCTGCAAATCCGGCCGTTCATGTGAAAGCTGACAGATTGGTAAACCATGCCGGAAGGCGGGCATGTCGTTTTTTGCCCGTTTAGGTCGGGCCTGCTTGCCCGAAGCCTGCCCAACCTGCCAAAACGAGGGAAAGCGGTGAAGGAGAGCCCGATGAAAACCCATGTCAAAGCGCTTGTTGTCGGCGGTGGCGCCGTTGGCTGCTCGATTGCCTATCATCTGGCCAAGGCGGGATGGGAGACGATGCTGGTCGAGCGCGACGAGCTGACCTCGGGCTCCACCTGGCATGCGGCGGGGCTGTTGCCGCTTTTCAACATGGGCTACGCCACCACCCATATTCACAAATATTCGGTCGATTTCTACAAGCAGCTTGAGGCCGAAACCGGGCTGAACGCGGGGTTTTCGGTTTGCGGCAACCTGCGCATGGCGCAGACGCAAGAGCGGATGGACGAATACATGCTCTATTCGAGCGTGGCCGAAACCGCCGGTGTTTATCATGAGTTTCTGACGCCGGCGCAGATCAGGGAGCGCTGGCCGCTGGTGCGCACCGAAGACCTGAAGGGGGCGCTCTTCCATCCGCAGGACGGCTACATCAACCCCGCCGATGTGACGCAAGCGATGGCCAAGGGCGCGCGTCAGCATGGCGCCGAGATCGTTCGCAAGCTGCAGGTGAACGGCTACCGCTGGACCGGCGCCGAATGGGTCGTGACGCTGGAAAAGATGGTGGAAAAGGGCGGCAACCTGGTGGGCTCGGGCGAGTGCATCGAGGTTCATGCCGAGCATGTGGTGACCGCCACCGGCAACCACGCGCAGCGCACCGCGCGGCTTTTGGGCCTCAAGATCCCGGCGATTCCGGTCGAGCATCAGTTCATCGTCACCGAGCCCGACCCGGCCTTGCAGGCCTGGCGCGCGGCGGGCAACCCCGAGCACCCGGTTTTGCGCGATGCCGATGCGAAATGGTATGTGCGCGAGGAACGCGGCGGCTGGATTTTGGGCCCCTACGAGCGCGGCGCCCCGGCACGGTTTATCTACGACGTGCCCGAAAGCTTCCGCGCCGACCTTTTCCCGCTCGATCTCGAACGGATCGAGGCGGAATACATGGCGATGATCCACCGCATTCCGACTTCGGAAACGGTGGGGCTGAAGGACGATTTCAACGGCCCGATCTGCTACACCCCCGATGGCAACCCGCTGGTGGGCCCGGCGCCGGGGCTGCGCAACATGTGGCTGGCCGAGGGCTTCA
>CAZPWV010000192.1:0-4877 GCA_964590825.1 uncultured Rhodobacter sp.
TCATTGGGCGGATCCACGGGCGGATCGTCGTCATCGTCACTGGCGTGGGGTTCGTCTGTGTCAAAGGCAAGGGCCAGAAGCCCGGCAAAGCCAAGGGTCAGAAGCAGACTGAGTCCAATCATCGCAGCCCCGCAAAGGTTCAATAGTGTCAATCGGCCAAAGGATTAACCTTCTTGCCCGTTACGTCAATGCGCAGCGACAATCTGCCCCGGCAGGCGAAACAATGCGCGCGAACTGCGGCGATTGTTCAGCCCTGCGCCGGGGCGTGGCCATAAAGCGCCACCGCGCGGTCTTCAAAGGCTTTCACGATCATCCGCATCGCCTGATCAAAAACCATGCCGATCACCCCTTGCAGGATGGCGTTGCGAAACTCGAAATCGACGAAAAATTCCACCTCGCAGCCGCCCTCTGGCCGGTCGGCAAACTGCCACCAGCTGCGCAGATATTTGAACGGGCCATCGAGATACTCCACCTCGACCCGGTGCCGCGCCGGGTAAAGCGTGGCACGCGAGCCGAAACGCTCGCGGAACACCTTGAAGGAAATCACCAGATCCGCCTCCAGCACCTCGCTGCCCGGCTCCGGGCCGGGGTTGCGCGTGCGGATGCGGGCGGCGGCGTTCCACGGCAGGAACTCGGGGTAGCGCGCCACATCGGAAACAAGCGCATACATCTGCGCCGCCGAATAGGGCATGACCCGCTTTTCCGAATGTGTCGGCATCGCTCCCCCGCGCCTCTCTTTCCCTGCGGTCTTTGTTGCGATAAACCGGGGGGCAATTGCAAGGGGCCGAAAGCCGCAGGAGGGGTGATGTCGCATCCGAATTATGTAATCGAGCAGATGATTTCGGCCAAGGCCATCGCTGCGCGGGTCGAGGCGCTTGGAGCCGAGATCACGACCGCCTTCGGCGATACCGACCGGCTGGTGGTGGTGGGGCTTCTGCGCGGTTCATTCGTCTTCATCGCCGATCTGATCCGCGAAATCACCGTGCCCTGCGAGGTCGATTTCCTCGAGGCCTCCAGCTACGGCAACGAAACCACCTCCACCAGAGAAGTGCGTATTCTCAAAGACTTGCGCGGCACAATTGGCGGGCGGGATGTGCTGGTGGTGGAAGATATCGTCGATACCGGCCACACCATTTCCAAGGTGATGGAAATGCTCCGCGCCCGCAGCCCGCGGCGCATCGAATGCTGTGCCATGCTCGACAAACCCTCGCGCCGCGAGGTCGATGTGAAGGCCCGCTGGACCGGTTTTGAAATTCCCGACAAATTCGTTGTGGGCTATGGGCTCGACTATGCGCAAAACCACCGCAACCTGCCCTTCATCGGCACGGTGCGGTTCACGGAAGACGGCAAGTGAGCCTGACCTGGCTGCTGCGGATGGCGAAATGGGCCCGTCATCCGCCCTCGATGCGGCAGGTGCAGATTGGCGCGGTGGTGCTGGCCCTGGCCCTTGCGATCTGGGGGCTGGATCATTTCGGGTTCTGGCCGGATTGGGCACGGGTGGAAAAAGCCCCCCGCGCGCCGCGCCTGCCATAAATAAACTTTAACGCCATTTCAGGGTGTTACATGGCGTTGCTGACGGTCTTTCGTGGCCTATTCGTCCGCGCCCGCCAACAGCGGGGCGACTTGCTCGGCCAGAACGGCATCGGTCAGCGGCCCGGCAATGCGGGTGATGATCCGCCCCTCGCCATCGACGACGAAGGTCTCGGGCACGCCCGCAACCCCCCAGTTCAGCCCCATCCGGTTTGACGGATCGGCGCCAAGCCGGGCAAAGGGATTGCCCATATCGGCCAGAAAACCTTCGGCCTGCGCGGGTTTGTCTTTCCAGTTCACGCCCAGAATCTGCACCCCGTCGGCGGCCAGTGCCATCAGATTGGGATGCTCGACCCGGCAGGGCGCACACCAGGAGGCCCAGTAATTCACCAGTTTGATCTTGCCATCGCGCAGATCGGCATCGGCAAAGGGCTGCGCCGCACCCAGCGGCTCCAGCACCACCGCCGGCGCCTGCTTGCCGGCAAGCGCGCTGGGCATGTCTTTCGGATTATCGCGGTTCATTCCCCAGAGGGACAGACCCACAAGCCCTGCCATCAAGACAAGAGGCAAAAACATCAGTGGTTTAGCCATCGTTCTTCATCCGGTTTTCCTGCCGCCCCAAGGCGCGTTTCACCCGTGCACCACGCCAGAGCGTGACCACCACAAGCCCCGCCAAAAGCACCAGCGTCACCCCGAACGAGGCCAGCACGGTGAAGGCGTATTTGCCAAGATCGGGCATCATGCCATGCGCTCCCGTTGTTCGAGGGCCTGCAACCGCCGGGCGCGAATTTCGGTGCGGGTGCGCAGCAAGAGCAGCGCCACGAAAAAGAGCCCGAACCCGACGATCGACAGCACCAGAGGTTGCCAATAGACATCGGCGATATGCTCTTCCTGATCGAGGCTGAGCGTGGCGCCCTGATGCAGGCCCTGGTTCCAGAAATTCGCCGCATAGCGCGACAGGATGGCGAAAACCGCACCGACCAGGCACAAGACCCCGGTCAGATCGGCGGCGGTGTCGGGGTTGTCGATCGCCGCCCAAAGCGCCATGTAGCCAAGATAAAAAAGGAACAGGATCAGAAACGAGGTCAGCCGCGGATCCCATTCCCACCAGGTGCCCCACATCGGCTGACCCCAGAACGCCCCGGTAATGAGCGCGATCAGCGTCATCACCATGCCGATGGGCGCCGCCGCCCGCGCCGCCAGCGCCGAGACATGGTGACGCCGGATCAGCCAGATCAGCGAGGTGACCAACATCATCGCCCAGATATTGATCGCCAGCGTCGCCGCCGGCACATGAACGTAGATCACCTTGACGGTGGCGCCAAAATCGGCCGCGACCGGGGTAAAGAAAAAGCCCCAGATCAGCCCACCGCCCAGCGTCAGCACCGCCCCCGCAACCACCCAGGGCAGCAGGAAAGACGATGTCTTCATGAACTTGACGGGGTTTGCATATTCCCAGATCGACATGGGTCTTGGCTACCTTCCAGTGTTTTGAATCGTTCTAACGTCGCGCTTTTGCCACGAATTGCAAGCCTCCGGTTTGACGCGCGTCAAGCTCACCGTAAATTGACCCGGATCGCCGCCGCCGAGGCAAAGGGCATCACCGCCACCGTGGCAGCGGTGATCCCCGCCAGCATCATCAGCGGCAGTTGCGTGGCCATTCCATCGGCACCGCGCCGCACCAGTTCGGCGCCAAAGATCAGCGTCGGCACATAAAGCGGCAGCACCAGAAGCGACATCAAAAGCCCCCCCCGCTTGAGCCCCACCGTCAGCGCCGCCCCGAAGGTGCCCAGCACCGAAAGCGCCGGCGTGCCCAGAAGCAGTGCCACCACAAGCCAGAAAAACGCCCCCTCGGGCAAATGCAAGAGCACCCCGAAAAGCGGCGCCGCCAACACCAGCGGCAGCCCGGTGGTCAGCCAATGCGCCAGCGCCTTCATGGTGACGACCCCCTCAAGCGGAATGGGCGCAGTCGCCAAAAGGTCGAGCGAGCCATCCTCGAAATCCAGCGCAAAGATCCGGTCGAGCGACAGCAGACAGGCCAGCAGCGCCCCAAGCCACAAGATCCCCGAGGCGATCCGTGCCAGAACCTCGCCCTGCGGGCCGACCCCAAAGGGCACCAGCGTCACCACGATGAGGAAAAACGCCAGCCCCAGGCCAAAGCCCCCCCCGGCCCGCACCGCCAGCCGCAGATCACGCATCAGAAGTGCGCCCATGACAGCCCCTTTCGCAAACCGTGGCACGGCGCCTCGCCGCGATCAGGGGCGGCGCCCGTCGGGGTTAGGCCCCGCCTCACAGGAAAGCCTCGTCGAATGCGTGATCGAACGCCCCCCGGTGGCCGCCCGCTTCGGGGGGGCGGGCCTTGAACGGGCCGAGATCAAGAACCTCGGCCTCGGCCAGGCCCAGATCGATATGCGTGGCCATCAGGGCCGCGCCGCCCGCGGCCAGATGCGCCCGCACCGCCGCGCCGAAAAGCGCCACCGAAGCGGCATCAAGCGAGACCGTGGGTTCATCCAGCACCCAGACCGGACGCCCCGTCACTAAAAGCCGCGCCAACCCAAGGCGGCGCTTTTGCCCGGCCGAAAGGCTCATCGCAAGGCGGGTCTCGAGCCCCAGAAGGTTCATCTGCGCCAGCGCCGCATCGAGCAGGCTGGTTTCATAGACCGCCGACCAGAAGGCCAGATTCTCCCGCACCGTCAGGGTGGATTTCAGCCCGTCGGCATGGGCGGCATAGGCCATCGTCTCGGCCGGCGCCGAGATCCGCCCCGCCAGCGGCGGTTGCAGCCCGGCCAGCGTGCGCAAAAGCGTGGTCTTGCCAATGCCGCGGCGCCGGTCGACCGCACCGACGATCCGGGCGTCGGGCTGGAGAACGTCGACCACCGCGTGCTCACTTATCGCGACTTGATGGCCCGCACGCCCAATCCCGACCAGCGCCCGCCCCGCCGCAAGCGAAAACCCGACCCCTTCCAGCACCGCCATACCGCCGCGCGCCACGGTCAGGTTTTCCACCTGCAACAGCGTCATGGCGCGGCCCCCGGCATCGGCAAAAGCGCGGCCGCCACCCGCCGCCCCTCGGACAAGAGTACATTGTAGCTGCGGGCCGCCGCCGGCGTGGCCATGGCCTCGCACATCACCCCGATTGCCTCAAGATCGCGTTGGAACGCTTTGGGAAGAAATGCAATTTCCGCCCCCATGCCAACAAGCAGAAGATCGGCTTTTCCGGCAAGGGCCTGCAATGGGGCAAGATCGTCGAACCCCGCCCAGGGCGCCGCCTGCGCGGCATGAAGCACCAGCCCCCCCCGGTGCACCTGCCCCGCGACGCGAAAGAACCCCGGCCCGTAGCCATCGAT
>CAZPWV010000193.1:0-4869 GCA_964590825.1 uncultured Rhodobacter sp.
GGGGATCATCGCCTATGACGCGCTGATGACGATCCGCGCCAACAAGGGCAATGTGCCGCCGCCGATCAAGGACACGTTCGAGGCGCATTCGGCCGATCTGGGCTTTGCGTTCCTGCTCAAGCGCTATGTCGATGACCCGCGACTGGCCACGCCCGAACAGATCGTGCAGGCGGCGGAAGACACCATTCCCACGGTCTGGCCGCTCTTCTGGTCGTTCCGCATCATGGTGGCGCTGGGCTTCAGCTTCATTGCGGTGCTGGCCTATTTCTTCGTCGTCGCCAACTGGAAGGGGATGCAATTCCCGCGCTGGGCGCTGCGCGGTGCGGTGTGGATCATTCCCACGCCCTGGATTGCCGCCGAAATGGGCTGGTTTACCGCCGAATTCGGCCGCCAGCCCTGGACGGTGGACGGCGTTCTGCCCACCGCGCTCTCGGTCAGCCATCTGTCGGTGATGGATCTGGCAATCACGCTGGCGGGGTTTGTCACCTTCTACTCGATCCTCTTCGTCATCGAGATGGGGCTGATGGTCAAATACATCAAGAAAGGCCCCTACATGGACGTGACCGAGACCAATGACTGGCAGGCCCGCCATGAGGCGCGGCTGATGTCCTCGCCCGCCCCCGTCACCATGCCTGCGGAGTGAAATCATGATCCTTTACGAACTTATCAGCCTTGATGTGCTGCGGGTGATCTGGTGGGTGCTTCTGGGCGTCCTGCTGGGCGGCTTCGCACTGACCGACGGATTTGACATGGGGGTGGGCGCGCTTTTGCCCTTCGTCGGCAAATCCGATACCGAGCGGCGCGTGGTCATCAACACCGTCGGCCCGGTCTGGGAGGGCAACCAGGTGTGGTTCATCCTGGGCGGCGGGGCGATCTTTGCCGCCTGGCCGCCGCTTTACGCGGTCAGCTTCTCGGGCTTCTACCTCGCCATGTTCCTCGTGCTGGCGGCGCTGATCCTGCGGCCGGTGGGCTTCAAATACCGCTCCAAGCGCGACAGCGCGGCCTGGCGCAATGGCTGGGACTGGGCGCTCTTCGTGGGCGGCGCGGTGCCGGCGCTGATCTTTGGCGTGGCGATGGGCAATGTGCTGCAAGGCGTGCCCTTCACCCTCACCGAAGACCTGATGCCGATGTATCCGGGCAACTTCTTCATGAAGCTGATCGGCCTGCTCAACCCCTTCGCGCTCTTGGCGGGGGTGGTATCGCTCGCCATGCTGCTGATGCATGGCGCGGCCTGGCTGAACCTGAAGACCGAGGGCGTGGTGCAGGCCCGTGCCCGTGCCATCGGTGCGGTGGCCGGTCTGGTGGCGCTGCTGGCCTATGTGGCGGCCGGGGTCTGGCTGGCTTACGGCATCGAGGGCTATCAGATGCTTACCCAGCCCGCCCCGAACGGCCCGGCCAACCCGCTTCTGACCGAAGTGGCGCGGTCCGGCTCCTGGCTGGCGGTCTATGCAAGCCGCCCCTGGATCGCGGTGGCGCCGCTTGCCGGGGTTCTGGGCATCTTGCTGACGATCGTGGGGCTGCGTTCGCGCCGCGAGGTCTGGACCCTGCTGGCGTCGAAACTGGGCATCACCGGCATCATCGCCTCGGTCGGGCTGACGATGTTCCCGTTCATCCTGCCCTCGACGCTGAACCCCTCGGCGTCGCTGACGGTCTGGGATGCCTCCTCCTCGCATCAGACGCTGTTCGTGATGCTGGTGGTCTCGCTGATCTTCGTGCCGATCATCCTGGCCTATACCGCCTGGGTCTACAAAGTGCTCTGGGGCAAGGTGACCGAGCGCGACGTGACCGAAAACTCTGACAGCGTTTACTGAGAAAGGACTGAAAACATGTGGTATTTCGCATGGATCCTGGGGCTACCGCTGGCCGCGCTGATTGCGGTGGCCAATGCGATGTGGCTCGAGATGCAAAATGACCGCCGCATCGCCGGCGAGCATGACATCGGCCCTGATCGCTGACACCGAATCCCAGTTGCCCCGAAGTCCAGCGGGGCATTGGGTGAGGGGCCGCCCCGGTTTTCCAGCCGCCGGGGCGGCCCCGCCTTTTTCTGCCCCCTGTTGCCGGCCTGTGCCGGGTTTCGGCACGCTGCCTGGAGGGGGCTGAGGGACGGGAAATAGGTGAGTAAAAGAATCTCCTTTACAATTCCGAGTGATTCGCTCAGGATATACACACCAACCCGAAACGACGCCCACAGGATTGCCCCACAGGATCACCCATGACCCGAGCCTCCTTCTTCCGCACTGCCCGGCGGCCGCAGCGCCCCGAGGCCAGCCAGAGCAGCCCCACCTTCACGCTTTCAGACCTGATCTCGGCGCTTGCGGCCGGGTTCGCCACCGGCCACGGCATCGAGGCGATGCTCGACCGGGTGGAGAAACGGGCATGACCATGGCGCTGACGATTGCAAAACCTGCCCCGCCGCTGCCCCCGGCCCATGATGCCCGGCGGCTGACCGAGGGCGGTGCTCTGGCACAGATCTGTCTCGACGGGCAGGCCTACACGCTGCGGATCACCCGACAGGGCAAACTGATCTTGACGAAGTAATTCCCGTCAGCGGCCTGGCCGCATCGCAGACTTCGCATCGCAGACACCGCTTTGCAGATTGGGGCCGGGCAACCGGCCCCCTTCTTATGCCCCGCACAGACGCCGCACAGACGCCGCGCCTCACTTCAACTGGCTGTCTTTCGAGGCCCGGCGGTTGATCCCCGCCCGCGCCTGCGGCCGCGCATCGCGGGCCTTCTGACACTCAAGGCACAGTTGCACACCGGGCAGCGCCTGCCGGCGCGCCTCGGCAATCGGCTCGTCGCAATCGCAGCAGGTCCGGGCACTCTCGCCCTGCGGGCCACGCCGGGCTTGCAGGCGTTTCAACTCGTCGGCGATCGATGCCTCGATCTGATCTTGCACCGCGCCATCGCGCGCCCAGCCACCGGCCATGCCCTGTCCTCCGCTGCGCCAAGTCTAACAGCGCCGCGACGAAGGTCAAAGAAAAGCAGGGGCAATGAAAGGAGGATGGAGCGGGTGACGGGAATCGAACCCGTATCTCTAGCTTGGAAGGCTAGGGTCTTACCATTACACAACACCCGCGCTGAAGGGGTAAATAGCGGCCCGGCTCCGGCTGTGCAAGCCCGCAACGCCCGATGCGGCAAACACTGGCGCGCCAAACACTGGCGCGGATGGGCCGAAGGCCGGCGCGGCCCGGCCCGGTGTGCCCGCCGGTCAGGGCGCTTTACCGGGTGCGGAAACTTTGGTTAACCTTTGGTCATCTGCGATCCGCGCCAAAGGTCGCATCTCGCGCTACGGCCGTAAACAATTGAACAGTAGGGAGATTTTCTACCATGCCAACGCATCGACTGACGGGAATCGGCTGGACCGAGGATTCATCGGGAAACACGCTGCAAAGCGGCAGCAGCACATTTGCCGTTTACGAAACGGCCACCAACCCCGCAGAATTCAGCTACACCTATACCGGCAATCTCGCCCTGGGTGAAACTGACGTGCAGATTTCCGGCAGCGGCTTTGCCATGACCTGGATCGACGGCATGGACTCAGATATCCAGCCCGAAATATTCATCATGGAGGTCGAATGGGGTGGCAATACCTCCATCATGATGGAGATGGTGCATGTCGATCCGGTCAGCAACACCGCGACCCATAACCTGTTCGTGCTGTCTGGCGCCCCGCTGCCCGCAAACCCCTCGCCGGCGGAACTGGACGCACTTTCTGCCTCGGCCACCCTGGTTCGCGCCGTGACCGACCTCCACTTTGGACCCGGTAACGTCATCGACTTTTCCGATCTGCCGGGCGTCACCACCAGCACCGACGGCTATGTTGAGGGCACCGACGGTGACAATTACCTGTCCGGCACCAGCGGCGATGACGTCATCCTCCCCGGCCACAACACCAGTGGCGACATCATCGAACTGACCCCTGGGCAGGACGTGATCGACCTGAGCGGTGCCGTCATGCCCGATGGCTACTCCATCGTCTCGGGTGCGCTCTATTCCTGGAACGGTGGAATGGATTTCTGGCTCGACGCAGAGCAGGATTACGTCGATATCACGGCCTCCAACACCGCAGGCGACACCGCTTATACCGCAATCGCGGGTCTGCAAGATGCGCTTTTGGGTGACGGCCTGAACCTTTACGGCTCGGCCTATGGCGACTGGTTCGACTTCCGCGGCATTGCCGGCGGTTTTCTGTCGATCCGTGCCGAGGGCGGCAATGACAGCTTCTATTTGTCGGGCGCGGGCACGGTTCGGCTGAACTATACCAACTCGCCCGAGGGGATCGTGGCCAATCTTGCCACCGGGGTGATCGAGGATGGCTTCAACTACACCGATACGCTCACGGTGGAGGGGAGTGTCATCGTGCAATTGCGCGCCTCGTATGGCGCCGACAGCATCCTGGGTTCACAGCGTGACGAGGTGTTCATTCTGGAAACCGGCGCCGATACGCTCGATGGCGGTGGCGGCACCGATACCCTGCGCTACGACCGTTCGGGTGTCAGCGGTCTGGTGGTCAATCTGGCGACCGGCACCGCGACCGGCCAATGGGGAAGCCTCGCCTTTACCCACACGATTGCCAATATCGACGTGGTCCGCGGCTCGCTCGACAGCGCGAACCGCATCACGGGCAGCGCGGCGGCAGAGCGGCTGGTGGGCGGCGCCCTGAACGATACCCTCGCCGGCGGCGCGGGCGACGATACGCTCCTTGGCGGCACCACCGCCGAAGATCTGCGTGACCTGATCTATGGCGGCGACGGCAATGACAGCATCGACGGCGGCTATGGCAATGATGAATTGCGCGGCGATGGCGGCGACGATGCGATCGAGGGCTATTTTGGCTCCGACACGATCATTGGCGGCACCGGCAACG
>CAZPWV010000194.1:0-4862 GCA_964590825.1 uncultured Rhodobacter sp.
TGCAACGGGTTTCAGGTGCTGACCGAAATGGGGCTGTTGCCGGGGGCGCTGATGCGCAACGCGGGGCTGAAATTCGTCTGCCGCCCGCAACGGCTGGCGGTGGCCAGTGCCGACAGTGTCTTTACCGCCGCCTATGCGAAGGGCGCCGAGGTGACCTTTCCGATTGCCCATCACGATGGCAATTATGTGATCGATGCCGAGGGGCTGGCGCGGCTGGAGGGCGAAGACCGGGTGGCGCTGCGCTATATCGGCAATCCGAATGGTTCGACCGCCGATATTGCCGGGGTGCTGAGCGCCAACCGCCGCGTGCTGGGCATGATGCCGCATCCCGAGCGGGTGGTGGAGCCGGTGCAGGGCGGCACCTGTGGGGCGGCGCTTTTCCGCGCGCTGGCCACGATGATGGCCGCCGCCTGAGCCCTTTGGCTTGTTGCGGCGCGGGCCATGGCCTAAGTTCGGCCCATGTCCGAGTTCAATCCTGCCATCCCCTCCTCCAGCCCGCCAGCCGCGGCGGCGGTGGAAAGCCGCGTTCCCGCGGCGGGTTTGGAGGGCCGCGCTTCGGCGGCGGCGTTGGAGGGCCGCGTTCCCGCAGCGGGGCCGGACCACCGTCGCAGGCGCCGCAAATGGGCCTTGCGGGTGCTGGCGGTGGCGGTGCTGGCTTTTGCCGTGGCGGTGGTCTGGGTCACCAATTCCTGGCTGACGGCGCGGTTCAGCGAAACCACGCGGGTGCGCACCGAGCTTCGGCTGGCGCTTTATTCGGGCAATATCATCTCGGAGTTGCAGCGCACGGCGGTGGTGCCGCTGCTGCTGGCACGCGACCCCGAACTCGCGCGGGCGCTGAATTCGCGTGATTATTCAACCACCTCCGGGCTTTTGATTGCCGCGCGCAAGGATATTTCCGCCGCCTCGATCCGGCTTCTGGATCTGCAGGGCCGGGTGGTGGCCGCCACCGACCGCAACACGCTGGGCACGGTCTTTGCCGATGCCGCCTTTTTCGTCGAGGCGCAGCGCTCGCGCGAGACGATCTTTACCGCGCTGCGCGGCGCCACCAATGCCACCGAATTCGTCTATTCCCGCGCCGTTTTGTCCGAGGGCAAGGTGGTGGGGGTGATCGTGGTGGGGGCGGGGCTGGCGAAGTTCGAACAGGCCTGGGCGGGAATTGCCGATGCGGTGGCGGTGCTGGACAGCGAAGGGCGCATCGTGCTGGCCACCGAGCCGCGCTGGCGGGGGCTGACGATGGCAGAGGCGCTGGCGGCGCGTTCGGCGCCCTCGGCGATCGAACGGGCGTTTCAGGCCACCACCGATTGGGCCAATGACCCGCCCGATGCCTATGTGTCGGGGCAGGCGGTGATGCGCACCGAAACGCGGGTGCCGTTTCGCGGTTGGCGGCTGGTGGCCTTCACCCCCTATTCCTCGGTGCGCGAGCGGGTAAACGCGGTTCTGGCGTTGGAAATCATGGGTTTTGCAATTGTTCTGGCGGCCGGCTTCTATCTGCTGTCGCGCCGTGCCCGCGAACAATCGGCGGCCTATCGGCGCGAGTCGGCCGAGTTGCGGGCACTCAATGCAAGGCTTTCACGCGAGATTGCCGAACGCGAGCGGGTGCAGAAAGACCTGAGCCTGGCCGAGCAGACATTGGCGCAAAGCTCGAAACTGGCGGCGCTGGGCGAGATGTCGGCGGCGGTCAGCCACGAGTTGAACCAGCCGCTGGCGGCGATGAAGACCTATCTGGCAGGGGCGCGGCTGTTGCTGCAACGCGCCCGCAGCGAAGAGGCGCTGTCGTCGTTTCAGCGCATCGATGACCTGATCGAGCGGATGGGGGCGATCACCCGGCAGCTCAAATCCTATGCCCGCAAGGGTGGCGATGCCTTTGAGCCGGTCGATCTGCGCGCGGCGATTTCCTCGGCGCTGGCGATGATGGAGCCGCAGCTCAAAGCCCGCACGATCCGGATTTCGCGCAGCCTGCCGAAGGCGCCGGTGATGGTGATGGCCGACCGGATCCGGCTGGAACAGGTCATCATCAACCTGTTGCGCAACGCGCTGGATGCGACCAAGACAACCGCCAGTCCGCGCATCGAGGTGGTGCTGGCCACGGCGGAAACGGCGGTGCTTCTGGTCAAGGACAACGGGCCGGGGGTCAGCGATCTGGACAAGCTGTTCGAGCCGTTCTGGACGACCAAGAAACCGGGCGAGGGCACCGGGCTGGGGCTGGCGATTTCCTCCAGCATCGTGAGCGATTTCGGCGGTCGGCTGACCGCCTCGAATGCCGGGGAGGGCGGGGCTGTGTTTGAAATGCAGTTGCCGCTGATCTCGGAGACAAAGACCGCGCCCAAGGGCGCCAAGGCAGCGGAGTGAGGCATGGCACGGATGATGAAGGTGGCTATCGTCGACGACGAGGAAGACATTCGCCAGTCGATCAGCCAGTGGCTGGCACTGTCGGGCTTCGACACCGAGACCTTCGCTTCGGCCGACGAGGCGCTGCGGGTGATCGGCGCCGATTGGCCGGGGGTGGTGATCTCGGATATCCGGATGCCGGGGCTGGATGGCATGGCCTTTCTCAAGCGTCTGATGGGGCTCGATTCGGGGCTGCCGGTCATCATGATTACCGGGCATGGCGATGTGCCGATGGCGGTCGAGGCGATGCGGCTGGGCGCGATGGATTTTCTGGAAAAGCCGTTCAACCCCGACCGGATGACCGAACTGGCCAAACGCGCCACGCAAAACCGCCGCATGACGCTCGACAATCGGGCCCTGCGCCGCGATCTGGCCGAGGGGGCGCGGGTGATCGGCAAGCTGATCGGCACCTCGGTGCCGATGGAGCGGCTGCGCGAGGATGTGCTGGATCTGGCGCAATCGGATGGCCATGTGCTGATCGATGGCGAGACCGGCACCGGCAAGACGCTGGTGGCCCATGCGCTTCATGCCGCCGGGCCAAGGGCGGGCAAGAAATTCGTCATGGCAAGCTGTGCCGCCTTTACCGAAGAGGTGCTTTCGGCGCGGCTCTTTGGCCCGGTCGAGGAGGGCGGGGGGCTGCCGCTGGTCGAAGAGGCGCGGGGCGGCACGCTGGTGCTGGAAGATGTCGAGGCGCTCAGCCTGGGGCTGCAGGCGCGGCTCTTGACTTTCATCAACGAACAGGGCGCCCCGGCGGAAACCCGGATCGTGGCGATCTGCAACGCCCATGGCGAGGGCCGCACGCTGGAAGACGCGCTGCGACCGGACCTGTATTTCCGTCTGGCGGCGCACAAGATCACCCTGCCGCCGCTCAGGGCGCGCGGCGAGGATGTGCTGACCCTCTTCACCCGGATGACCGAGGCTTTCGCCGATGACTACGGCTGCGCCGCCCCCGAGGTCAGCGCGCAGGAGGCGGCACAGCTGTTGCAGGCGCCCTGGCCGGGCAATGTGCGCCAGCTCATCAATGTGGCCGAACGCGCGGTGTTGCAGGCGCGGCGCGGCGCGGGCTCGATTGCCTCGCTGCTGATGGCCGAAAACGACGAGGCCGGGATGGCGATGACCACCGAGGGCAAGCCGCTCAAGGAATATGTCGAGAGCTTCGAGAAGATGCTGATCGACAACACCATGCGCCGCCACAAGGGTTCGATCGCGGCGGTGATGGAAGAGCTGTGCCTGCCGCGCCGGACGCTGAACGAGAAGATGGCGAAATACGGGCTGAGCCGGTCGGACTATACCTGAGGCGCAGCGGCAGCCGGGGCAGGGGGGCGCCGCCCCTTTCGCCAGCAAGTTGTGCGCCTTAACTCTTTCTTGACGAAAAACCGATTGTGTTTGTCGCCCATGCGTGGCTAATGTCGCCTGTGTTGGTGCGGCCTCTGGCCCGCGCCCACGGAATTCGCTGATTTCCGGGCCGATGTTCCTTGCGATGGCAAGGCGGGTTCAGGGTCAACCGATTGGTCGCAAGACCGCTTTCTTGCCCCCAAGGCTATGACAGCACGGGGGTTTTCATTTGGGCGCCGGGTCTTCCGGTGCTTGGGACGAACCGCGATGGTGCGTGAAACGGCAGGGAAAACGAAGACGGGCGGGCCTTTGGCCGCCGCCGTTTGGCCCTGCTTGTCCGCCCTCGCCTCAACGAAAAACCACGTCACCCCCATTCTGCCCGACAGGGTTGGATGGCGTCTGGCGTGTGGAAACAGGAATAATGGCAAAGAAAATGCTTATCGACGCCACCCATGCCGAGGAAACTCGGGTTGTGGTGGTGGACGGCAACAAGGTCGAAGAGTTCGACTTTGAAACCATCAACAAACGGCAACTGGCCGGGAACATCTATCTGGCAAAAGTGACGCGGGTGGAGCCTTCGCTCCAGGCCGCTTTTGTCGATTACGGCGGCAACCGCCACGGCTTCCTCGCCTTTGCCGAGATCCATCCCGATTATTACCAGATCCCGCTGGCCGACCGGCAGGCGCTTTTGGAAGAAGAGCGTGCCATGGCCGAGGCCGAGGAGGCCGAGGAAAGCCGGTCGCGCTCGCGTTCGCGCCGCTCGCGGCCGCGCCCGGGTTCGTCGTCGAACGCGTCCTCCGGGGCGCGGGCCGAAAAGGCCGGGGCCGCCGATGCGGTGATCCGCTCCGAGGAAATTCCCGGCATGGCGGTGATCTCCGAGGTTGAAGCCGAGGGCGACAGCGCGGCCTATGCCGATGCGGCGTTTGACGTTGAAAGCGATGCCCAGGGTGCGACCGGGGCTTTTGCGGACGAAGGCGCCGAGCTGCCCGCCAGCCCGGCCGATGCCGAGGCTGCCGAAAGCGCCGATCCGCAACAGGACGAGGGCGAGCACGACCATCACGACCACGACCACCACGCCCATCCGACCGATGACGATATCGAATCGGTGGCCGAGGAAGACGTTTCCGAGGAAATCCATG
>CAZPWV010000195.1:0-4850 GCA_964590825.1 uncultured Rhodobacter sp.
CCGACCCTGACAATCTTGGAGGCGGCGCGCATGACAGACCGCGTTGAAATCAAGGCGGCGCTGGCCGTCAATGACGCTGGTGAAATCACCGGCGTTGCATGGCCGTTCGGCACCCCCGACCGGGTGGGCGACGTGATTGAAAAGGGCGCGCTCACTGCGCCCGGCACCCTGCCCATGCTCTTTGCCCATGATCAGGCGCAGGTGATTGGCGTATGGGACGAGATCGCCGAAACCCCCGAGGGCCTAATGGTCAAGGGCCGCTTGCTGGTGGAAGACGTGGAACGGGCGCGCGAGGTCCGCGCCATGATCCGCAGCAAGGCCGTTTCCGGCCTGTCCATCGGCTTTGTCACCAAGAAGGCGCATCGCCACGCCAAGGGCCGCACCATCACCGCCGCAGAGCTTCACGAAATTTCTGTTGTCGCCGTTCCCGCGCATCCGGGCGCGCAGATCACTTCCGTCAAGTCGGATGCACCCCAGACCCCCAAGCCCTCCAAGGAGACCCCCAAAGTGGAAAACGAGGAAATCGAAACCAAACCCGAACAGAAGGCCGCAACCCCGGCCAACGACACGCCGCAGCTCGACACCAAGGCATTCAACGAAATCAAGGCCCGGCTGGACCGGCTGGAAGCCAAGGGCAACCGCCCCCGTATTACCGGCACCCCCGACCCGGTGATGGGCGGCGATGAGGTGAAAGCCTTCACCAACTACCTGCGCAGCGGCGATGCGACCGAAGTGAAGTCGCTGGCCTATGGGACCGGCACCGGCGGCATTCTTGCCCCCGAGACTGTCAGCAAGACCATTCTGGAAAAGGTGGCTGAGTTTTCGCCGGTTCGCGGCGTGGCGCAGACGATCCAGATGAACGGGCCGCTGTTGCAGCTTCCCCGGCTGGTGAGCGAGGTCAACCCCGCCGCCGTGGCCGAAGGCGCGGCCAAGCCCGAGGGTGAGCCGACCTTCGAGCAGATCGACCTGAAGCCCTTTGAAATGGGCGTCATCATCCCTGTGACGAAAATCCTGCTGGAAGATGCCCATATCGACCTGTCGGCATACCTGGGCAATCACATTGCCCGCCGGTTCGGCCAGAAAGAGGCCGCATGGTTCATCAATGGCGACGGCGCGACCCAGCCCGAGGGCGTTCTGACTTCCACCGAAGTTCCCGAGAACGAAATCGCGGCAATCAACGCCGATGCCCTGATCGACCATTTCTATTCGCTCAAGACCGCCTACGCGGCCACCGGTGTGTGGATGATGAACCGCAAGACGATGGCTGTCGTTCGCAAGCTCAAGGATGCTGACGACCAGTATCTGTGGCAGTCGGGCCTTGCCGCCGGCCAGCCGGCCATGCTGCTGGGCCACCCGGTCTATGAGGCCGTGGATATGCCTGACCCGACCGCCGGGAATACCCCGATCATCTTTGGCGACTTTGCCACCGGCTATGCCGTGGCGGATCGTGTCGGTTTCGAGATCATCCGCGATGAGCTGACTGGCGCGGCCAACGGCATGGTCAAGTTCGTGGCCCGCCGCCGCGTTGGCGGCCGTGTGGTGATGGGTGAAGCCCTCGCCAAGCTGTCGCTGGCCGCGTAACCCGGCCCATGAAACCGCAGTTCGCATATGACGCAATCGCATTGGAATACGGCGGCAACGCCGTGTTCCTGCGTCCGTCTTTGCGGGCTGCAATCCACCTTGAGCGGCTGCATGGGGGCTTCCCTGCATTGCTGCGCAAGATCGAAGAATTTTACACCCTGACCATTTGGCAGGTGATCACGGCAGGCGCAGGCAGAGCGGCCACCGAACCGCTGTTCGCCTATGTGGCTGCCCACCCCCTCAAGCACTTCCAAAACGCCGCACAGGCCGCTTGTATCGAGCTGGTGGCCGCGTTCTTCCCTGCATCCCCGGAAACCGATGCAGAGCGCCCCAGCACGGCCACCCCGACGCCTTGGGCCGATCTGTTCAAAGAGCTTTACGGCTTCGCTACCGGGTGGCTGCACTGGACCCCGGAAACGGCATGGAACGCCACGCCGCAGGAAATCACCGACGCCTTCACCGCGCATATGGCGAAGCTCAAGGCAATCCACGGTGAGGCCGATCAGGAAACCACCGGCCCGACCGCAGAACAGTGTAAGCAGAACGAAGCCCTTGGCCTTGACCCCGAGTTTGACCGGGCAGGGCTGCGCGCCCTGAAGGAGCTGTCGGGGCTGCGCGAGGGAATGGCCGCATGAGCAAGCCCCCGCATATCTGCACTTGCGGCAACATCGTTCCCCACGGTGAGCGCTGCGCCTGTCAGATCGCAAGCACCCGTGCCCGGAACAAACGCCATGATGCGAACCGCCCAAGCGCAGCCAAGCGCGGTTACAACCGTGCATGGCGCGCTGCCCGTGCCGCTTTCCTCAAGCTCTATCCCAAGTGTCGCATGTGCAATGCACCGGCCACCACGGTTGACCATATCAAGCCGCATCGTGGCGATGACCGCTTGTTCTGGGACCGCACCAATTGGCAGCCCCTTTGCGCATCCTGTCACAACCGCCACAAACAGCGGCAGGAGCGTGGCGCATGAGCTGCAATCCCGATAGATCGCTCTGGCAAGAGGTGCTGCTTACTCAGGTAGATGACGCTTTGCTTGGCGTCACCGGAATCAGATCGCGCAAGCGCCGCGTCGCTCTGATCGGCAGGGCGCGCACCTACCTGACCAACCCGACGCCTGACCTTGAAACCGTCTGTTCCCTTGCCGGGTTGGAGATGGGCGCGCTTATCGAGGCCATGCGCGCCAAGATCGCCAATGCCCCCAGCCCGGCAGAGCTGGCCGGCAAGCGCAAGGTCTATGCCCACACCCAGCGCAAGCGCCCCGAACCGGCCAAGCCCAAGCCCGGCAAGATCGCCGATAGGCCGCTTACCTTGGACGGCACCGCCCTGACCATGCAGCAATGGGCAGACCGCACCGGCCTGACTGTCATGCAAATCTATTCGCGGCTCAATCAGGGCTGGACCGTAGAGCGTGCCCTTACGCAGCCCTTCAAGTCGCGCAAACGGAACCATAACCCCGGATGGGGCTTCACCGGCGCAACGAATGAACCGCGCGCGGCAAAGCCCAAAGCCAAGACCATCACGCCCAAAGAGCCGCGCAGTGCAAAGCCTAAGGGTAACGCGAAAGGGCCGATCACCTTCAACGGTGCGACGCGCAGTATCAGGGAATGGGCGAAGGTGATCGGCGTGGAATATCCGACCCTCGCAAACCGCATCCGCAATGGGTGGGAAATCGAGGCCGCCCTGACAACGCCTGTGACTAGCTCGCGGAAGGCACCGGGGGTGGGTCTGGACTTTCACGCCTTAGAGGGGACCGGCGCGGGGAGGTCCGCACAAGACAGACCCGATTTAAGTTTTTCACCTATCGAGAAGGTTGAAGCATGACCGCAACAACGCCCCTTAGCCTGCTGAAATCGCAGCTCAATCTTGATCACGATCTTGACGACGCCTTGCTTGCCCACAAGCTGGACGCCGCCGAAATCTGGGTCGGCCACCACACCGGCACGGCCTTTGCCGCAGGTGATGCGGTGCTGACCGAAGCCGCGTTGCAGCTCGCCGCCTACTGGTATGAACAGCGCGAGAGTGCCAGCGACGTGACCATGCGCCCGGTGCCGTTCGGCGTCTATGAGCTGCTGGCACCCTACAGGGAGGCAGTGACCGGCCATGTCGCAGCCTAAGAGCCTGTCGGAGCAGTCGCGCATCCTGAGTGAGCGCCTGAAAGCCATTCCCGGCGCCGTGGTGCGTGGGGTGCAGCCCGCCTTGATCAAGGGTGCCGAGGAAGTGGCCGGGGCCATGCGCGCCCTTGTGCCGGTGGACGAAGGCGACTTGAAAGCCTCAATCACCGTGACCGCACCCGGCCAGACCACCCCGGCATATGCCGAGGGCGGCGGCAAACGCACCGCAGGGGAAAATCAGGCGCTTGTCACTGCCGGGAATGAGAAGGTGCGGCACGGCCATTTGCAGGAGTTCGGCACCGTCAAGCAGGAGGCGCAGCCGTTCATGCGCCCCGGCGCCCGGCTGGCACTGCCCAAGGCCAAGCGCCGGATCAACCGCGCAATCGGGCAGGCGATAAAGAAGGCGGCGGAGGGTGACGCATGATTGACCCGAGCCTTGAGTTCCAGACCGCAATCAGGGCCGCGCTGATCGCTGACCCCGAGGTGAGCGCCCTCGTGCCTGCCGATCACGTCCGGGCCGGTTCGACGCGCCCCGACAAGCTGCCCACAATCATCATGGCAGCCCCCCAGCTTGTGCATTTGGGCCGGGCAAGCGGTGGGGCTTTCCTGTCGCGCGTGTTCATTGACCTGCATATCTGGGCACTGGAAGACGGGGCAGACATGGCCCGGCAGATCGGTGCGGCGGCTTCCGTTGCCCTTTGGGATGCCCCGGCAAGCGCCACTGTCGGCATTGATGCCTATGAGCGCCCCGGCTTCACCTACATGCGCGACCCTGACCCGGAACGGGCCTACTGCCACGGCGTCGGCACCGTTGAAGGCGTGATCCGGTGGAGGGCTTGACGATGATCAGGGCAGGCAAGCTTGATCGGCAGATCATGATTGAGCGCGAGACTGAGACTGTCGCGGATTCCGGGGCTGTGTCGAAGACGTGGGCGACCGTGGCGACCGTCCGGGCCGAGCTGGTGCAGCGTAGTGCCGACGAATACCTTGCCGGGTTTGGTGAGGCCGATGCAGGCACCGCCGTATTCCGCATCCGGTATCTGGCCGGGATCACCACTGCCGACCGCGTGACCCTCGACGGCGTGGCCTACGATATTGACGAAATCGCAGAGCTGGGGCGGCGCGCCCTAGAGCTGCGTTGTTCGAGGGTGGCGGCAT
>CAZPWV010000196.1:0-4841 GCA_964590825.1 uncultured Rhodobacter sp.
TTGCGCACATCTTCGAAATGCAGCCCCGTGGTGGGTTCGTCGAGAATGTAAAGCGTGCGGCCCGTCGCACGGCGGCTGAGCTCTTTCGAAAGCTTCACCCGCTGCGCCTCGCCGCCCGAAAGCGTGGTGGCCTGCTGGCCCACCTTGATGTAGCCCAAACCCACCTCGACCAGCGCATCCATCTTTTCGCGGATCGCCGGCACCGCCTTGAAAAACTCTTGCGCGTCTTCCACCGTCATCTCAAGAACGTCGGCTATGCTTTTGTTCTTGAACTTGATTTCTAGCGTTTCACGGTTGTAGCGGTGGCCCTTGCAGGTCTCGCAGGTGACATAGATATCGGGCAGAAAATGCATCTCGATCTTGATGACGCCATCGCCCTGACAGGCCTCGCAGCGCCCGCCCTTCACGTTGAAGCTGAACCGCCCCGGCTTGTAGCCCCGCGCCTTTGCCTCGGGCAGGCCGGAAAACCAGTCGCGGATCGGGGTGAAGGCACCGGTGTAGGTGGCCGGGTTGGAGCGCGGGGTGCGGCCGATCGGGCGCTGGTCGATGTCGATCACCTTGTCGAGATGCTCGAACCCCTGGATGCTTTCGCAAGGTGCGGGGGTTTCGCGCGCCCCGTTGAGCCGCATCGCCGCGGTTTTATAAAGCGTCTCGACGGTGAGGGTGGATTTTCCGCCCCCCGACACGCCCGAGACGCAGATGAACTTTCCCAGCGGAAAGCCCACCGTCACATCTTTCAGGTTGTTGCCGCAAGCCTTTGAAATGGTGAGAGTCTTTCCATTTCCCTTGCGCCGCTCGCTGGGCAGCTCGATGCGCCGCGCGCCGGAGAGATATTGCCCTGTCAGGCTGGCCGGGTCGGCGGCAATCTGCGCCGGCGTGCCGCGCGCGACGATCTGCCCGCCATGCACCCCCGCGCCCGGCCCCATGTCGAAGACGTAATCGGCATGGCGGATCGCGTCTTCGTCATGTTCGACCACCAGCACGGTATTGCCCTGATCGCGCAGGTTCTTCAGCGTTTGCAACAGCCGGTCATTGTCGCGCTGATGCAGGCCGATCGAGGGCTCGTCGAGCACATAAAGCACCCCCGTCAGCCCCGAACCGATCTGGCTGGCCAGCCGAATGCGCTGGCTTTCGCCGCCCGAAAGCGTGCCCGCCGCGCGCGAAAGCGTCAGGTAGTCAAGGCCGACATTGACAAGGAATCCAAGCCTTTCGCGGATTTCCTTCAAGATCGGCCGGGCGATCTCGTTTTTTTGCGCGCCGAGGCTGGCGGGCACGGTGGCCACCCAGTCATGCGCCTGGCGGATCGACATTTCCACCACCTGCCCGACATGCAGCCCGGCGATCTTCACCGCCAGGGCCTCGGGGCGCAGCCGGTAGCCGCCACAGGCGCCACAGGGGCGGTTGTTCTGGTAACGCTCGAATTCCTCGCGCACCCAGGCACTATCCGTCTCACGGTAGCGACGCTCCATATTGGGGATGACGCCCTCGAATGTGCGGCTGACCTCATAGACCCGCCCCGCCTCGTCAAAGCGGAACTTGATCTCTTCCTTGCCCGAGCCATGCAGGAACAGATTCTGAACTTCGGGGGCCAAGTCCTTCCATTGCTTGCGTTTATCGAAACCGAAATGGTTTGCCAGCGCCTCGATGGTCTGGGTGAAATAGGGGCTTTTGGTCTTGGCCCAGGGCGCCAGCGCGCCCGCCGCCAAGGTCATCGACTGGTCGGGCACCACCAGACGTTCGTCAAAGAACAACTCCATCCCCAGCCCGTCACAGACCGGGCAGGCGCCAAAGGGGGCGTTGAAGGAAAACAGCCGCGGCTCGATTTCGGCGATGGTGAAGCCCGAGACCGGACAGGCGAACTTTTCCGAAAAGGTGATGCGCTGCGCCTCCTGGCCCGCCTCGGTCTCCTCGTTGCCAAGCGCCTCTTCCCACAGCGCGATGCCATCGGCGAGATCCAGCGCGGTGCGGAAACTGTCGGCCAGTCGCGTTTCCAGCCCGTCGCGCACCACGATCCGGTCCACCACCACATCAATCGAATGGCGGAATTTCTTGTCCAGCACCGGGGGGGCTTCGAGGTCATGAAACGCCCCGTTCACCTTGACGCGCTGAAACCCGGCCTTGCGCCATTCGGCAAATTCCTTGCGGTATTCGCCCTTGCGGTCGCGCACCACCGGGGCCAGCAGGTAGCCCCGCGCCCCCTCCTCCATGGCCATCACCCGGTCCACCATGTCCTGCACCTGCATCGCCTCGATCGGCAGGCCGGTGGCAGGGCTGAACGGGGTTCCGGCGCGGGCAAACAAGAGCCGCAGATAATCATAGATCTCGGTCACCGTGCCGACGGTCGAGCGCGGGTTTTTCGAGGTGGTTTTCTGCTCGATGGAAATCGCCGGCGAAAGCCCCGAGATATGGTCAACATCGGGCTTGCCCATCTGGTCGAGGAACTGCCGCGCATAGGCCGACAGGCTTTCGACGTAGCGGCGCTGGCCCTCGGCATAGATCGTGTCGAAGGCCAGGCTCGACTTGCCCGAGCCCGAAAGCCCGGTAATCACGGTAAAGGCGTCGCGCGGAATGTCGAGATCGACCCCCTTGAGGTTGTGCTCGCGGGCGCCCCGCACCTCGATGAACTTCTGCTCGGCCATGATCGCCCCCATTTCAGCCTCCCCTAGATAGGGTAGCTTGGGCGAGTCTCCAACCGAAATATGCGAACGAAGCGGGAACTTTTGCACAATCCCCACCGTCGCGGCCCACAAAAGCGGCGCGGCGGCGACAGTTATTCATTTTCCCGAATATTCAATGCTGCACTGCGTCAATGCCTCTTGAAAACCGTCGGTTTTCTGCCAAATCAGGCCAAAGGCACCGGGGAGAGGTGCCCGAACGAAAGGGTTAGCGATGTTCAATTTCCTGCGCCCCTCGGGCCATGGCCATGGCCGCGTCGAGCGGATCGACCCGCGCGAGGCGGTGGGCAAGGTGGCCAAGGGCGAGATCGTGCTGCTGGATGTGCGCGACGGGATGGAGCTGCGTGCCGGCAAGGCCAAAGGCGCGCTGCATGTGCCGCTGATGGCGATCCGGATGAAATGCGACCCGGCCAGCCCCGAATGTCTCAAGGAATTGTCGCTCGACAAGCCGGTGGCGATCTATTGCGCTTCGGGAGCACGCAGTCAGGGCGCGGCGCAGATGCTGGCGGCCATGGGCTACAAACATGTCTTCAACCTTGGCGGGCTTTATGACTGGCACGCCGCGGGTGGGCCAGTGGTGCGCTGAGGCCCGGCAGGGGGGCGGCTCGCCCCCCTTTGCGCAAGCGCAAATTGTTGTATTTCACTTGGTCTGTAAGTGGTTTCTTAAGAGATGGTATCGGCTGGGGCTTTCCGGGAATATCTAGGAAGAGCTGGTTACATCTGGTTGGCGCGTGCCCGGATTGCGTGTTTTCCGGTTCGGTGCCACCAGCGATGCAGGCTTGAGCGGCTGATCCGGCGCTCGGGCGGGAAGGCCTTCGCCACGGCCTCGACCACCTCGCCAAAGGTCATTGTGGCGGCGCGTTCCATGACGAAGGCTGCCAGCTCTGTATCGGTCGCAAGCTTCGAGGTGTTGCCGCGATGGCGCCTGCGGTTCAGCCCGGCGACCGGGGCGTTCACACCCTCTTCAACGCCGCTTGAAAGGGCCGTGCAAAGCTCTTGCGCGGCGATGCTCATAGCCTCGCCCAAACGAGCGATCCGCTGCGCCTGTGCAAGCGCCGAACCGGACTTATGGCCTGCCGTCATGCCAGCCTCCCCTCCTTCAGCCATTGCCGCACGGTCACATTGCTGACGCGCAGCTGGCGTGCGATCGAGGCGGCGGAATGGCCTTTCCATGCCAGCACATGCGCCAGCCACCGATTGGCGAGCGGCACGCGCCGTGGGATGCGATGCGCCTCATCGCTCAGGGCCTTGGCGTTGTCATAGCCGATCCGCGCCACCACCATGGAGCGCCCTTTCGGGTCGGCTGGCAGGTTCAGATCGGCACCGCCAAAGGCCAGAAGAAACGCCACCGCAAGATCGAGGCCGAGAGCATCCACGAAGGGGGCAACCTGCGCAGTCGGTCGGGGCGCGGCGCGGGTGATCTCACGCGACGCCGGGCCTGTGCGAGGGAAGTTGCCTGTGGTCATGTCGTTCCCTATGATCGCCTTGTGAGGCCGTGATCCCGACCGGTAAGGGGGGTTCGCTTTCGCGGAATGGATGCTGGTTCGCCCCCAGCCCGGCCTAACACCTTGCCAGCACATCGGATGAACCGATCAGTTGCCGCCAAGGATCGCGGCTATCTCCTCGAACAATGTCTCCGAGATCATCTCCTTGTCGCCTTCCGACAAGCCAATGAACGGCCGGGCAGGAATATTGCCCCAAGGGATCGGGCTGCCTCAGTCGCGCAACGCCTCGGGTTTCAGCCCGAGTTGCGCGCAGATCGTCGCCTCTTCTTGCGAGGCCAGAGCGGTTTCGGAACGTTGCACGGGCGGCACCCCGTTCACCAGTTGCCGATGCAAATGCGCGTAGGGCGCGGGCGAGCGCGCGATGAAGGTTTCGAAGCTCGCCGCATCCTGCATGCACAGCGCCTTGGCCCAGCCGCTCAGCGCAGGCGTGATGTGCCCATCGCGCAAGGCCGCATCGACGCGCGCCACTGCGTCGGATTCCCGCATCGTGGCAATGTGGGTGTTGCGGTCAGCCAGCAGCTCGCGCACCGCGTCAATCGGCACATAGCGCGCCGGATCGGGGCGCTCGGCGGCGGTTTCCGGCGTCAGTTTCTGGCCCGGCAACAGGGCGGAAAGAACGGCCTTGAGAATGGCCGCCGCGTCCGCGTCGGCAGGCAGGCCG
>CAZPWV010000197.1:0-4797 GCA_964590825.1 uncultured Rhodobacter sp.
TTGCGCAGGCCAAGACCCACACCACCGCCCAGCGGCACATCGGTGCCGGCCCAGACCATTTCGCCGCCCTCGGTCACAAAGGGAACCAGCGCGTCCTTGTCGGCAAAGACCGCATCGGCCTCACCGTTCTTGACCGCCGCCACGGTGTCATCGAGCGTGGCGAATTCCAGCAGCGTGGCGCCGGATTTGGCAACGTAATCGGCCTGGATCGTGCCCACCTGCGCGGCGACCACACCGGCCAGATTGGCATCGGCCCCCTTGGCCGCATAGGCCGAAGCCGCCGGCGGAATGTAGTTCTGGGTAAAGTCGATGGTCTGCATCCGCTCGTCGGTGATGCTCATCCCGGCGATGATCGTGTCATAGTTGCCCGAGAGCAGGTTGGGGATGATGCTGTCCCACTCGTTGGTGACCCATTCGCATTTCAGATTGGCCTTGGCGCAGAGCGTATCGCCCAGTTCGCGCTCGAACCCATCCACTTCACCCTTGTCGTTGATGAAGTTGTAGGGAGGATAGGCGCCCTCGGTGCCCATGCGCACGACATCCTGGGCAAAGGCGGTGCCCGCGCTCAGCGCCAGCGCGGCGGCGGTCAGGATCAGCTTGTTCATCGGTTTCTCCACTGTGTCAGTTTTTTGGTTTGCAGGTCTGGGGTTCAGGCCGGCGCGGTGGCCGACAGGAATTGCTTGAGCCGTTCCGAGCGGGGCGCGCCGAACAGATCCGACGGCGGGCCCTCTTCCTCGATCTTGCCCTGATGCAGAAAGACGACATGGTCCGAGACATCGGCCGCCAGCCGCATGTCATGGGTGACCAGAATCATCGTGCGGTGTTCGGCGGCCAGATCCTTGATGACCTTGACCACCTCTTGCTGCAATTCCGGGTCAAGCGCCGAGGTGGGCTCGTCAAACAACAGCGCCTGCGGCTGCATGCAAAGCGCCCGCGCAATCGCGGCGCGCTGCTGTTGGCCGCCCGAAAGCTGGGCCGGCCAGTTGTCGGCCTTGTCGCCGATGCCGACCTTGTCCAGCAGCGCCCGCGCCAGCGGCTCGACCTCGGCGGCGGGTCGGCCCAGCACCGTCAGCGGCGCCTCCATCACGTTTTGCAGCACGCTCATGTGGCTCCACAGGTTGAAGTGCTGGAACACCATGGCCAGATTGGTGCGAAAGCGCACCACCTGTGCGCGGTCCGAGGGGCGACGCGCCAGCCCGTGGCCGTGCCATTTCACCGCCTCGCCGGAAAACACCACATCGCCCTGCTGGCTGTCTTCCAGCAGGTTGCAGCAGCGCAGCAGGGTGGATTTGCCCGAGCCGGACGAACCGATCAGCGAAACGACATGGCCCCGCTCGGCGCGGATGGAAACACCCTTGAGCACCTCAAGCGTGCCATAGCTCTTGTGCAGGTCGCGGATCTCGATGACAGGGGCAGGGTCGGTCACTTTGGGCTTCTCTTTGTCCGGTCGGCCAAGTTGGCGCGATTTTTGCCCCGATTGCAACGGGCGAGTGAAGGCTGACGCGGGGGGATGTGCCAAAATGACGGGCAAGCCCCGTCAGAATGCGCAACCGCCGCCATTTCAGCGGCTTTCGGCCTCGACCCTTTGCCGCGCCAGCGCCGAATCGCGGTCGGAAATGCCCAAAAGCCGCGCGGCGAGGCGGATCAGCGCATCTTCTTCGGCCGAGCGGGTCGCATCGGCCAGCGCCACCGCCCAGAGCGCTTCGATCACCCCGGCGCGGTCCTCGTAGGCGATCTTGTCCTTGAGGGCGCGGGTAAAGCGCACGGTGTCGGGGGCTTCGGCCTCGGCGGCCTCGGCGCGGTGGCGCAGCGCGGTGGCCTCGGCATGGCTCAGCCCCCGCCGCGCCATCAGCACCGCCTCGATGTGGTGCTGCTCGTCTGAAAGGTAATGGTCATCGGCGCGGGCCAGCCGCACCAGAAGCGCCGCCAGCGCCAGTTCTGCATCTTCGGTGGCCAGGGGCGCGGGGTGCGGATCGGCCAGCAGGCCGGCAAGGAATTTGAACATGGCGCCAAGATAGCGCCGCCGCCCGCAACGGCAAGCCCGAAGCGCGGCGCCCTGGGCCGGGGGCTTGGGTGCAACGTTGCGTCGGGCGTCGGGCGCGGTGGCGGGGGGCGGCAATCCGCGCCTTGCCCGAGGCGAAGGGCGCAGTCTATGCTGGGCGCCAACAGCGAGGGATCATGACGCAGCAAACACAGGAAATCCGCAAGGGCCGCAAGTTCGATCAGGTGATCGAGGGCGCCCGCAAGGTGTTCTTGCGCGACGGCTTCGACGGCGCCTCGGTCGACGATATCGCCCGCGAGGCCGGGGTGTCGAAGGCCACGCTTTACAGCTATTTCCCCGACAAGCGGCTGTTGTTCATGGAAATCGCGCGCGGCGAATGCGAGCGGCAGGCCGATGAGGCGGTGGAATTCATCAATGCCGGCGACATTCCGGTGGAGGCCGCGCTGCGCTTTGCGGCCGGGATCTTGCTCGATTACATCACCTCCGATCTCGGCGCGCAGACCTATCGGCTTTGCGTGGCCGAAAGCGACCGGTTTCCGGCGTTGGGCGAGCAGTTCTATGCCTCGGGGCCTGACCTCGTGCGCAGCCGCATGGCGGAGTATTTCAAGAAAGCCGTCACCAAGGGGCAGTTGCGCATCGAAGATTTCGAACTGGCCGCCGATCAGTTCGCCGAGCTGTGCAAGGCCGATATCTGCAACAGCCGGCTGTTCGGGGTGAACACCGAGGTGACCGAGGCGCGCCGCGAGCGGGTGATTTCGGGCGCGGTAGAGATGTTCCTGGCGCGTTACGGGGTGAAAGGCTGAATGCGCAAGATCGGGCTTGCGCTGGGCCCCTTGGCGCTTCTTCTGGCTGTTCTTGCCTACCACAAGTCCATGGCGCGGCTGGGCGCGGGCCCCGCGCCTGTCATGGCGGTGCCCGTCGCGCAGGCCGATGCAATCAAGGTTTTCAAGGCGCAGCGGCAAATGGTGTTGCTGCGCGACGGGGCGGAGCTTGCGCGTTACGACGTGTCGCTGGGCGGAAAGCCGGTGGGGCACAAACGGCAAGAGGGCGACGAACGCACCCCCGAAGGGCAGTATGTCATTGACTGGCGCAATGCGCATTCGGTTGCGCATCTGAGCCTGCATATCTCCTACCCCAATGCGCAAGACAAGGCGCAGGCCCAGGCCGACGGTGTTTCGGCGGGGGGCAATATCATGATTCACGGATTGCCCAATGGCTGGGGGTTTCTGGGCCGGTTGCACCGCCTGCTGGACTGGACGGATGGCTGTATCGGCGTGACGAATGCCGAGATGGATGAAATCTGGTCCCGCGTGGACACGGGAACGCCAATCACCCTTTACCCCTGACGACCGGCCCCGCTTTGGCCGGGAGCCCTTGAGCCGGGCGGCGCGGGGCGAAGGCCCGGCAAGAAACGCTCACTCAAACAAAAACGCGCCCCTTGGGGCGCGTTTTCCGTTTCATCTGCCAACAGGTTCAGTGGCGGCCCTTGTGGGGGGCCCAGAGCTGTTTGTTGGTGAGGTAAAGCAGCACGGTGAGGATGGTCAGCAGGATGACGGCGGTGAAGCCCATCTGCTTGCGGGCCATCATCTTGGGTTCCGCCGCCCAGGTCAGGAACACGGTGACGTCTTCGGCCATCTGGTCGCGCGTGGCCGCGGTGCCGTCTTCGTAGGTCACCAGGTCATCCGAAAGCGGCTCGGGCATGGCAATCCAGCTTCCGGGCACGGTCGAAACGCCATGCTCGTTCTTGCAGCTGTCGGGGATCGCCCCGACCGCAAAGGCGGTGTTGTAGTAGTAGCCATCCACGCCATCGGGGGCGCATTCGGGGTTTTCCTCGAAATGCGTCAGGATCGCGTGGGTGTATTCCGGCCCGCCGATGCCGCGCAGCAACTGGTTGATGCCGGTGCCGTAGGGCCCGGAAAAGCCCACCCGCGCCTTGGTCATCAGGCTGAGGTCCGGCCCCATGCCATCGCCGGTGCGGATCGGGAAGAAGTCGGTTTCCTTGCGGTTGCGCTCTTCGCCGGTTTCCGCGTCCATCACCGGGTCGAGCCCGGCGGCGTATTCGCGAACATAGGCCGCATCGAGTTGCGGGCCGCCCGCATCGGCAAGGCTGCGGATGGCCACATATTTCATGCCGTGGCAAGCCGAGCAGACCTCGGAGAAGACCTGAAAGCCGCGCCGCAGCTGGGCCTGGTCGAACTTGCCAAAGGGGCCTTCGAAGCCAAAGGAGAAGTCGGGAATATGCGCCCCGCCCCCCGATGCCATCGCCGCCCCGGAGCCGATTGCCAAAGCGGAAACGGCAGAGATCAGAAGTTTTTTCATGATATCGGTCCTGTTCCTTACTCGGCCGGGGTGCCGTAGTGGCTGTTGAAGTCGTCCTCGATCGTTGCCGGCATCGGCAGCGGTTTTTCGATCACGCCCAGAAGCGGCAGGATCACGAGGAAATAGGCGAACCAGTAGGCCGAACCGATGAGCGAGATCCAGTCATAGGGGAACTCGGTCGGCATGGCGCCCACCCACATCAGCACCATGAAGTCGATGGCCAGGAGCCAGAACCACCATTTGAACATCGGGCGGTAGGCACCCGAACGCACGCGGGAGGTATCCAGCCAGGGCGCCAGCGCCATGACGATGATCGCGCCGAACATGGCGATCACGCCGAAGAACTTCGCATCGACGATGCCGAAGGTGATCTTGTTGACGATAATCACCGCCCAGACATCGGCGGTAAAGGCGCGCAGGATCGCGTAGAAGGGCAGGAAATACCATTCCGGCACGATATGGGTTGGCGTCGCCAT
>CAZPWV010000198.1:0-4795 GCA_964590825.1 uncultured Rhodobacter sp.
AGGTCGGGCTGGCCGCCGCTGCCGCCTGACACTGTGAAGGAGAGCGCCATGCGCCGCGTCGTCATCACCGGGATCGGGATCATCTCGCCGATCGGAAACAACGCGACCGAGGTCGAGGCCAGCCTGCGCGCCGGCCGGTCCGGCATCGTCGCCTCGCCGCAATATGTCGAACACGGCTTCCGCAGCCGGGTGCACGGCATGCCGCAGATCGTGCTGGAAGACCACATCGACAAGCGCGACCTGCGCTTCATGGGGCCGGGCGCAGCCTACAACTTCCTCGCCATGCAGCAGGCCATCGCCGATTCCGGCCTCGAGGCCGCGGATGTGTCAAATCCGCGCACCGGCCTGATCATGGGCTCCGGCGGCCCCTCGACCTCGAATTTCTTCGAGGCGCATCGAATCGTGATCGAGAAGGGCGCGCCCAAGCGCATGGGGCCGTTCATGGTCACCCGCTGCATGTCCTCGACCAACTCGGCCTGTCTCGCCACGCCGTTCAAGATCAAGGGCGTGAACTACTCGATCACCTCGGCCTGCTCGACCTCGGCGCATTGCATCGGCAACGGCGCCGAACTGATCCAGATGGGCAAGCAGGACATCGTCTTTGCCGGCGGCGGCGAGGAACTCGACTGGACGCTGTCGTGCCTCTTCGATGCCATGGGCGCGATGTCGAGCAAGTACAACGATACCCCCACCACCGCCAGCCGCGCCTTTGACGTGACCCGCGACGGCTTCGTGATTGCCGGCGGCGGCGGGGTTCTGGTGCTTGAAGAACTTGAACATGCCAAAGCGCGCGGTGCCAAGATCTATGCCGAGCTCACCGGCTACGGCGCCACCTCGGATGGCTATGACATGGTGGCCCCCTCGGGCGAGGGCGGCGAGCGTTCGATGCGGCTGGCGATTGGCACCCTGCCCGAGGGCCGCAAGATTTCCTACATCAACGCGCATGGCACCTCGACCGTGGCGGGCGACGTGACCGAGGTGCAGGCGGTGCGCCGCGTCTTTGGCGAGGGCAACGTGCCGCCGATTTCCTCGACCAAATCGCTGACCGGCCACAGCCTTGGCGCCACCGGCGTGCATGAGGCGGTCTATTGCCTCTTGATGATGCAAAACAAATTCATCGCCGCTTCGGCCAATATAACCGAGCTTGACCCGGCCATCAAACCCGAGGAAATCGCCACCACCCTGCGCGAAGGGGTCGAATTCGACTCGGTCCTGTCGAACAGTTTCGGCTTTGGCGGCACCAACGCCTCGCTGGTGATGAGCAAGTATCTGGGTTGATTTTGGCAAGGATTTCAAATGGCTGATTTGATGAAGGGCAAGCGCGGGCTGGTCATGGGTGTGGCCAACGAGCGCTCGATTGCCTGGGGTATCGCCTCGGCGCTGGCCGCCGAGGGGGCCGAGCTTGCCTTTTCCTATCAGGGCGAGGCCTTTGGCAAGCGCGTCGAGCCGCTGGCGGCTTCGGTGGGCGCAACGCTGCTGGTCGATGTCGATGTGAATGACGATGCCTCGATGGAGGCGGCCTTTGCGCGGCTGAAGGCCGAATGGGGCAGCCTTGATTTTGTCATCCATGCCATCGCCTATTCCGACAAGAACGAGTTGGCGGGGCGGTTCATCCACACCACGCGCGAGAATTTCAAGAATTCGCTCGCCATTTCGTGCTTTTCCTTCATCGACGTGGCGCGCCGCGCCGCCGATCTGATGCCCGAGGGCGGCAGCCTGATAACGCTCACCTACGGCGGCTCAAACCGGGTGACGCCGTTTTACAACGTCATGGGCGTGGCCAAGGCGGCGCTGGAAAGTGCCGTGCGCTATCTGGCCAATGATCTGGGGCCACAGGGTATTCGCGTCAACGCGATCAGCCCCGGCCCGATGAAGACGCTGGCCGGGGCCGCCATTGGCGGGGCGCGCAAGACGTTTCGCCATACCGAAGCCAACAGCCCGATGCGGGCCAACGCGACGCTGGAAAGCATCGGTGGCACGGCGGTCTATCTGTGTTCCGATTACGGCGCCTGCACCACCGGCGATGTGGTGATGGTCGATTGCGGCTATCATGTGCTGGGGATGCCGCAGCCCGACAATATCTGAACGGCAGCTCCGAACGGGGGCCGTTGCGGGGCGTGCGCGCGCGGGGGGGGCACGAAGCCCCTCAGTCCTTGCCGCCGGGGCGCAATTCGCGCCGCAACCGGGGGCTTTCCCGCAAGAACCCCTCGGCATCGCCAAAATCGCAAAAGTCACCGTAATAGCCATGCGCCCCCTTCACCCGGCGGGCGTGCTTGATCGGGCACCAGTATTTTTCCGTTCGCGCCGCCACTTCGCGGGCATAGGCCAAGACGCCGTTGCCGTAGCCGCAATAGAGGCAGTTCAGCTTCTGGATCAGGTTCAGATAGCCCAGATGATGGCGGTCGATCACCACATGGTCCCGCCGCCGCACCCTGGCGATTCCATAGACCGGAAAGCAGATCGCCTGATAAAGCGTCACGAAAAGATCCAGCAAGGCAAAGGGGATGATGACCGAATAGATGACGGGCGCGGTCAGCATCACTATCAGCCGGCTGCGGCGCAGGAACAGCCAGAGCCGCAGCCGGGTCTGGCGGTGGGCCTCGCGCACCCCATCCTCGAACTCGATGCGCCCGCGCGTCAGCCGATAGCGCCACTGTGCCCGGCTTTCCTCCCAGACCTGTTCAAGCTGGGCCTCGATCTCGGCAAGACGGGCTTGCAGCTTTTCCAGCGTTTCGGCCATGGCGTTCTCCTGACGGGGCGATATGATGACCCGATAATGCGCGCTACGGAGAAGAAAAGCCATGCAGTTGCAGACCTTTACCGCCGCTGATGGGGCGAGGCTCGCGTGGCGCGAACATGGGCGGGGCCCGGTGATGATCGCGCTGGCGGGCTTGACCCGCAACAGCCATGATTTCGACTATCTGATGCACCACCTGCCCGAGACCCTCCGGGTGATCCGCCCCGATTACCGCGGCCGGGGCGAAAGCGGCTGGACCGGCGCGGCCAGCTATACCGTGGTGCAAGAGGCCGCCGACGTGGCCGCGCTGCTCGACCATCTGGGGGTGGAAAAGGCCGCCATCCTGGGCACCTCGCGCGGCGGGCTGATTGCCATGTATATGGCCGCCGTGCCGGCGCTGCGGGCGCGGGTGGCGGGGGTCTGCCTCAACGATGTCGGCCCGGTGCTGGAGCGTGACGGGCTGGCCCGCATCATCGATTACGTCGGGCGCAACCCGGCAGCGAAGACGCTGCAGGAGCTTGTCGACAAGATGCCGCTCGTCAGCCCCGGCTTCGCCCATGTGCCCTACAGCCGCTGGGCCGAAGAGGTGGTGCGCCACTATGTGCAAACCGACACGGGCGTGAAGATCAACTACGACCCTTCCCTGCGCGAGGCCTTCCTGGCGGCCTTCAAGGGCGAGACCGTGCCCGAGGCCTGGCCGCTGTTCGATGCCTGCGCGGGCCTGCCCCTGGCGCTGATCCGCGGCGCAAACTCAGACCTGCTCAGCGCCGCCACCGCCGCCGCCATGCGCGCCCGCCGCCCCGACATGCTCTTCGCCGAAGTGCCCGACCGCGCCCATGTGCCGTTCCTCGACGAACCCGAGGCGCTGGAGGTGATAAGGGCCTGGCTGGGGCGCGTGTGGGGGACCTGAATAAGCAAGAGCCCCGCCGAAGCGGGGCCCGCCAGCACTGGCATTTCGCTTGCGATCGCATCAACACCAGTGGCCCTTGGTAGGGTCTTAATGTGGATGCCGGAACAGAGCCACCTCAACGACAATATAGGATATCTCTATTGAGACCTCAAGACTGTATCCCAAGACTTCTTAAAATGCAGTTGATTACTCGGTCTAGATCAGGCTTGGGGAGTATCTGGGTCTGATATAGCCGCTTGCCGTTGGCGTCTTTCCCCAGTCGCAGCAGATCAACACGTTCGAAGCTGACAGATGCTATCATGTCACCTTTGACCCATCGGGTGCATTTCCCCCAATAGTCCGGAAGTTCGAACGCGATGTCGAGCGCGCAGTGATAGGGCATTGGTTTCAAAGGGGGTGACTTGCTGAGCGGCACGACAGTGCAGAGCCCGACTCGTTCGGAAATCGGGGGAGAAACGACGACGCACAAGCGGTTTTTGACCATTTCCGGTGGAACAAAGCCCCGCGAGAAATCGACGGTGACAATTGATCCGCGTTTGGGATGATACTTGATCGCCAAGTTGCCGTCTTCCTTCCCCTCAGCCCTCGCTTGCACCCCGTCGTCTGGGGCCGCGCCTCACCCCCACTCCTCCACAAACTCCCGCCATTCGCCCTTGGAAAGCCCCGAGGTCTCTTGCGTTACAATCTCGCCTTTAAGGCGACGGCGCAACACCTCTTTCGCCTTGGCCGAAACGCTCACCGCGCCCAGGCGGTAGTCTTCAAAGGCCTCGTAGGCCTGCGGCACCCAGTCTTGCACGATCTCGCACATGGTCTGGGCGTAGACGCGAATTTCGTATTGCGCGTGGGCATCGGCGCGCAGGCGCAGGAAGTGGAAGAGGTTGTGCAGGTCGATCTTCCAATACCATTGGGTGTAGATATTGGCGGGCAGGTTCATCCGTGCCAGCTCGCGCGCAAGGCCCAGCTTGCCGGCCTCGGCATCGGGGGTGAGCATGTCTTCGTAATGGTCATAGGCGCGCATGGCATCTTCGCGCAGAAGGTCGAGCACCCGGGCGGCCTCGGCACCCTCCAGCACCTCGCCCCGGCCCTGATTGTTCACCACCGATTGCGCGGCCAGCTGCTCCGGCGCGGGAATGTAGAACTCGCGGTCC
>CAZPWV010000199.1:0-4787 GCA_964590825.1 uncultured Rhodobacter sp.
GCATGGGCCGATCCTGCCGATCGGCTCGGATGTGTTGGCGCTGACCGGCATCGCCAGCTTTCGCCCGCGCCGCTGGCAAGGTGCCATCGTGCCCTCGTCGGCGCTGGTGCGTTTCGATGTGCTGGAACCCGACAAGCGCCCGGTCATGGCCGATGCCGACAGCCGTTCGGTTTCATCGGTGCTCTGGGTCGAGGTGCGCTCGGAACCGGCGGTGAGCCATCGCATCCTCTTTGACCCCGGTCACGGGCTGGAAGAGCGGCTGATGCGCGAGCAATTCGCCTGAGATCACGCCTTTCGCCAGCTTTCGAGCTTGCGGTAAAGCGTCGAGGGCGCCACGCCCAGATCATGGGCGGCGCGTGGCACCGATCCGTCGTGCCGTGCCAGTGCCGCCCCGATGGCGGCGCGTTCCACCTCGGCCAGGGTCAGGCCGGCAAATCCGGTGTCCTGCGCGGCAGCGGTTGCGGCAGGTGCCGCGGCGGGTGGCGGGTTGTGCAGCATCGGGGGCAGCATCTCGGGGCTCAGTTCCTCGCCGTCATGCATCACCGTGGCGGCGCGCAGGACATTGGTCAGTTCCCGCACATTGCCGGGCCAGGAATGCGCCCGCATCAGCGCCAGCGCCTTGGGCGCGATGCGCCGAAAGCCGCGCCCCTCAAGCGCCGCAAAACGGTGCAAAAAGGCCTCGGCCATCGGGCCGATGTCTTCGGGGCGCTCGCGCAGGGGCGGCATCTGGAGCGGCACGACATGCAGCCGGTAATACAGATCCTCGCGCAGCCGGCCGCTGCGCACCGCTTCGTAAGGTGGCATTGCCGTGGCCGAAATGATGCGCAGATTGACCCGCTGCGCGGTTTCGGCGCCCAGCGGATGCACCAGGCCGCTTTGCAGAAACCGCAGCAGCTTGGGCTGCACGGCGGGGTGCAATTCGCAGATGTCATCCAGAAACAAGGTGCCGCCATCGGCCAGCTCCGCCGCGCCGGGCTTGTCGCTGCTGGCCCCGGCAAAGGCGCCGCGCCGATGGCCAAAGACCTCGGAGTCGAGCCGTTCGGGGGCAATGGCGCCGCAGTCGAGTGTAACGAACGGCCCCTGCGCGCGAGGCGAAAGGCGGTGGATGACCTGCGCCGCCAGTTCCTTGCCGGTGCCGCTTTCACCCGAGATGCAGACCGGCGCAAGCGAGCGGGCGGCGGCGCGGATGCGGTCATAGACCTCGCGCATCGGAGCCGAAGTGCCGATGAAATCGCCCAGCCCCCCGCGCGCGGCGGGGGAATGCGGCGGCTGCGCAAGGCTGGCGGCGTTGCGCGCCGCCTCGACCGCCTGCATCAGCCGCGCCTCGGTGACCGGCTTGACCAGAAAATCCTGCGCCCCCCGCCGGATCGCGGTGACCGTGCGCTCGACCGAGCGCTCTGCCGCCACCACCACCACCGCAGTGGCCGGGCGCAGCGCCATCAGATCGACCAGCAGGTCGAGCCCGTCGCGGTCGGGCAGCATCAGATCGAGCAGCACCACTGCAAAGTCATGCGCCTCGAACAGCGCCAGCGCCTCGCCCGCGGTGGCCGCCGACAGCGTGGCATAGCCCGCCCGGCGCAGATGCGCCTCGTAGATGGTGCGCATCGAGGCGGTATCTTCGACCAGCAGGATATCAAAGCCGTCCGGGCCAGGGGGCGGGCCGTTCATGGGGCTTCGCTGCCCAGCATCTGCAGCCGCCGGGTGGAAAAGCTGATAAGCCGGTCGGTCTGGCTCAGCACCCCGCGCCCGAGGATCTGTGCAGCGGCCACATCGCCCCCGGTGGCGGCGACGTTGAGGTCTTCGGCCAGGCTCCGCAGCCGCTCGGCCCCGACCGCGCCGGCAATCGAGATGAGAATGTGGCTGTCGCGGCGCAGCGCGGCCATGTCGCCTTCGGAAAGCGCAGCCACCAGCCCGCGTTCGGCCCGGCTGAGATCGGCCAGAAGCCGGTCCAGCAATTCCCGTGCGCTCTCGGCACCGGCGATGCTCATCAGGGTCTCGAACACCGCCACATCCACCACCGGGGTTCCGCCGGCGACACGGGGCCCGGCCTCGGCCCGCGCCAGAGCCCGGCCAATCGCCTCGGCCAGCGGTTCGATGCCGCTGAGTGGTTTGGAGACGATGCAATCGGCCCCGGCGGCGCAGATGGCCTCGCGGTTGGTGCGCAGCACATAGGCGGTGCAGGCGATGATCGGAATGTCGCGGTGCCGCCCGCCACTGTTGCGCAGCGCCTGCATCAGGTCGATGCCGGAGATGCGCGGCATCTCCACATCGATCACCGCAAGATCGTAACAGCCCGCCTCGAACAGCCCGAGCGCCTCGACCCCGTCGCTGGCGGTATCGCAGCGGGCGCCCATGGTGGTGAGCATGTGGCTCAGCACCGCCTGGTTCAGCGCGCTGTCTTCGGCGATCAGCACCCGCATCCGGCCAAGATCGGGCAGCGGGGTATCGGCGCAGATCTCGGGCGGCACAAGCGGTTCCAGCGGGATCGACAGCGCCACGCAGGCGCCGCCCTCGGGACGGTTGGCAATCTCGATCACGCCATCGAGGCGCCGCGCCATGTCGCGCGAAATGTAGAGCCCCAGCCCGTTGCCGGCCTTGCCCGGAATATCCCCGCGCCCCCATTGCTCGAACAGCCGGTCCTGCATCCGGGGGTCGAAGCCGGGGCCGTCATCGAGCACCGAAAACAGCAGCCGGCTGTCATCGTCCACGGTGATGAACAGCCGCACCCCGCCCTGATCGGTGTATTTCACCGCATTCGAGAGCATGTTGGTCAGCACCCGTTCCAGGGCGATGCGGTCAAGCTGCACCACCATCGGCACGTCGGGCGCCATGGCGACGTGAAAGCCCAGCCCCTTTTCCTGCGCCCGGCCCGCCCAACGCATTTCGATGTCATAAAGCAGCCGTGCCAGTTGCACGGTGTGGCGCAGCGGCCCCACCGTCTGTTCGGCAACGATTTCAAGCCCTTCCTCGATCAGCCGGGCCATGTCGTCGCCCGCCGCCCGCATCCGTTCCAGTTGCAGCCGCATGTCGGGCGACAGCGTCTGGTCCGACAGCAACCGCAAACCGCCCAGAATATCGGAAACAGCCGCGCGCAGATCATGCCCTAGCAGCATGATCCGGGCGAGCTGTGCCTTTTCCTCCGAGGGGCCGACGGAGGTGTCGGGATCCGGCTGCGATATATAAGTGTTCATGATAAAACCCTTGCCGGATCATTTCGGCAAGGTTGTGGCAAATCAAGCATCCGTTTTGGGCAGATGGGGAGAAACGGGGGGAAATGCGTGCAGATGCGGCTTTCCGTCGCGGCAACCCGAAGACATGGGCAAAGACCCGCCGAGGGTCTTTGCCGTGGTTTCCGAGTTTCCGCGTCTGCCGGCCTAGCTTGCAGGATAGCCGATCGATTTCAGCGCCACTGCGATCTCGTCGAGAATCGCCGGGTCGTCGATGGTGGCGGGCATCTTGAAGGCCTCGCCATCGGCGATCTTCACCATGGTGCCACGCAAGATCTCGCCCGAGCGGGTCTTGGGCAGGCGATCCACCACCACCGTCAGCTTGAAGGCGGCGACCGGGCCGATGTGGTCACGCACCAGCCGGACGCAGTCTTTCACCACCTCGGCATGGGGCCGCTCGCAGCCCTTGTTGAGGCACAAAAAGCCCATCGGCACCTGCCCCTTGAGTTCGTCGCCCACACCGATGACAGCACATTCGGCCACATCCTTGTGCGAGGCGAGAACCTCCTCCATCGCGCCGGTCGAAAGCCGGTGGCCGGCCACGTTGATGACGTCATCGGTGCGCGCCATGATGTAGACATAGCCATCGGCGTCGATATAGCCCGCATCGCCGGTTTCGTAATAGCCGGGGAAGTGGTTGAGGTAGCTCTTGCGAAAGCGGTCCTCGGCATTCCAGAGCGTGGGCAGGGTGCCGGGGGGCAGCGGCAGCTTGATGGCAATGGCGCCAAGCTGTCCGGCCTCGACCGGATGGCCGCCCTCATCGAGCACCTGCACATCGTAGCCCGGCATCGGCTTGGTGGGCGAGCCGATCTTGACCGGCAGCAATTCGATGCCCAGCGGGTTGCCGGCAATCGCCCAACCGGTTTCGGTCTGCCACCAATGGTCGATCACCGGCACGCCAAGGTGTTCTTGTGCCCATTTGACCGTATCCGGGTCGGCCCGTTCGCCGGCCAGGAACAGCGCCTGCATGTTGCGCAGGTTGTAATCCTTGATGAGCTTGCCCTCCGGGTCTTCGCGCTTGATCGCACGCAATGCGGTGGGGGCGGTGAAGAAGCTCTTCACCTTGTGGTTCTGTATCACCCGCCAGAAAGTGCCCGCGTCGGGCGTGCCCACGGGCTTGCCCTCGAACACCAGCGTGGTGGCGCCGGCAATCAGCGGGCCGTAGCAGATATAGCTGTGCCCCACGACCCAGCCCACATCCGAGGCGGCCCAGAACACATCCCCCGCCTCGATGTTGTAAACCGCCTTCATCGTCCAGTTCAGCGCCACCAGATGGCCGGCGGTGGGGCGCACCACGCCCTTGGGCTGGCCCGTGGTGCCCGAGGTATAGAGGATATAGGCGGGGTGATTGCCCTCGACGGGCACGCATTCGGCCGGCTCGACACCATACTGGAACGTGTGCCAGGCAAAATCGCGGCCCTCGATCAGCTTGGCCACTTCCTGTTCGCGCTGGAAGATCACGCAGAAGTCGGGCTTGTGCGTGGCGCCGTCGATGGCGGCATCCAGAAGCGGCTTGTAATGCACCACGCGGCCCGGTTCGAGCCCGCAGGAGGCGGCGAT
>CAZPWV010000200.1:0-603 GCA_964590825.1 uncultured Rhodobacter sp.
GGGCAGGCTGCGGGTGGTAGCGGCCTTCCAGCCGACCTTCGGGACCGGGAAAAATGACTTCGGGCATTCTCTCTCGCCTGCTTGCTGGTCTTCGCCCCAGGCTGCGGCGGCGCGCAATCTTGACGCTGCCCCGCGTAGCCCCTAGGACGAAACAGTCCCGGCACAATGCCGGGATTTCGGATGCATTCGAGTTAAGCGGCCAAAGGCGCGCCGTCAATGCTTCGCCGGGATTTTGGCGGGGCGAACGGGTCGTGGCTTCGGGCCCAGCCGGGGGGCGGTGATGAAACTTTCGACGAAGGGGCGTTACGCGATGGTGGCGCTGGTCGATCTGGCCACGGTCGGGCCGGGGCAGATGACCTCTCTGGCGGAAATCTCGAAACGGCAGGATATTTCGCTGCCCTATCTGGAACAGCTTTTCGTGCGCCTGCGCCGGGCCGGGCTGGTGGCTTCGGTGCGGGGGCCGGGCGGCGGCTACCGGCTGGCCCGTCCGCCGGTCGAGATCCGTATTTCCGAGATTTTCGAGGCGGTCGATGAAACCGTTTCCGCGCTGCATGTGGGGGCAGGGGCCTCGGGCGGGATTTCGGGTAGCCGGGCGCAATCGCT
>CAZPWV010000200.1:629-4783 GCA_964590825.1 uncultured Rhodobacter sp.
AACCGGCTGTGGGAGAGCCTTTCGGCGCAGGTCTTCGTGTTCCTGCATCAGACCACGCTCGAGGATGTGGTGAGAAATGCGCTCAAGCCCTGTCCGGCGGTGCGCAGCCTGTTTTCGGTGGTGGATGAATAAGCCCGCGGCGGGTGCGTGGTCGGGCGCGGGTGCGTGGTGATGCAACGACTTTATCTGGATTGGAACGCCACCACGCCGCTGCGCCCCGAGGCAAGGGCGGCGATGGCGGCGGCAATGGAGGTGACGGGCAACCCGTCATCGGTTCATGCCGAGGGGCGGGCGGCCAAGGCGCTGATCGAAAAGGCCCGCGCGCAACTGGCGGCGGCGTTGGGGGCCGAGGGGGCGGATATCGTCTTTACCTCGGGGGCGACCGAGGCGGCGGCGCTGGTGCTGGCGGGGCGGGGCATCGGCTGTGCCGCGGTCGAGCATGAGGCGGTGGCGGCCTGGTGCACCCCGGATCTGGCGGTGGACGGCTGGGGGCGGGTGACGCCCGCCGATCCGGCCCGTGCCACGCTGCAACTGGCCAATTCCGAAACCGGCGTGATCCAGGACCTGCCCGAGGGGCTTTGGGCGGCCGATCTGACGCAGGGCTTTGGCAAGCTGCCCATCGCCTTCAACTGGCTGGGGGTCACGGCGGGCTTTGTCTCGGCGCACAAGCTGGGCGGGCCCAAGGGGGTGGGGGCGCTGGTTCTGCGGCGCGGCACCGAGATTGCGGCACAGTTGCGCGGCGGCGGGCAAGAGATGGGCCGCCGGGCGGGCACCGAAAACCTGATTGGAATCGCGGGCTTTGCCGCCGCAGCCGAGGCGGCGGCACGGGATCTGGCGAATGGGGTCTGGGAGGAAGTGGCTGAAACTAGAGATATTCTAAAATTGGCTCTGGAATACCCGACAAAAGATGTATATTTTCCCGGCTGGGAGATATCGCAAGCGTCAGGCGGATCGGACGGCGGGGCAGGGCGGCCATTGCGGCGCCTGCCCAACACGCTTTCGGTGATCGCTCCCGGTTGGAAAGGGGAAACCCAGGTGATGCGCATGGACCTGATGGGCTATGCGGTTTCGGCGGGTTCGGCCTGTTCCTCGGGCAAGTTGCGGGCAAGCCGGGTCTTGCGCGCAATGGGCTGGGCGGATGAGATGGCGGCAGCGGCGATGCGGGTGTCGCTGGGGCCGGGAATTGCAAGGGACGCGGTGCTGCGCTTTGCCGAAAGCTGGCGCTCCGCATATGAGAAACACCGCGCAAGACACTGACGCGGAAGGGAAAAACGGTGACACAAGAGCAAGACATCCGCGAAGGCGTGGACCGTGAAACGGTTGAGACCGTGCAGAACATGGGCTCCTACAAATATGGCTGGGAGACCGAGATCGAAATGGAATATGCCCCCAAGGGCATTTCCGAAGCGATCGTGCGGCTGATTTCGGCCAAGAATGACGAACCCGAATGGATGTTGGACTGGCGTCTGGACGCCTGGCGGCGCTGGGAGGGGATGACGGCACCCGATTGGGCGCTGCTGAAGCTGCCGGTGATCGACTATCAGGATCTCTACTATTACGCCCGGCCCAAAAGCATGGTGGACAAGCCCAAATCGCTGGACGAGGTCGATCCGAAGCTGCTGGCCACTTATGAAAAGCTGGGGATCCCGCTGAAGGAACAGTTGATCCTGGCCGGGGTCGAGGGGGCGGAGCATCTGGTCGAGGGCGAGCGCCAGGTGGCGGTGGATGCGGTCTTTGACAGCGTCTCCGTGGGCACCACCTTCAAGGCGAAACTGGCCGAGGCGGGGGTGATCTTCTGCTCGATTTCCGAGGCCATCCGCGAACATCCCGACCTGGTGCGGAAATATCTGGGCACCGTGGTTCCGCAGTCGGACAATTTCTTTGCTACGCTGAATTCGGCTGTGTTTTCCGATGGTTCCTTTGTCTATGTGCCGCCCGGAACGCGCTGCCCGATGGAGCTGAGCACCTATTTCCGGATCAATGCCGAAAACACCGGGCAGTTCGAGCGCACCTTGATCGTCTGCGACCGGGGCGCCTATGTCAGCTATCTCGAGGGCTGCACCGCGCCCAAACGCGACACCGCGCAGCTTCATGCGGCGGTGGTGGAAATCGTCGTTCTGGAAGATGCCGAGGTGAAATATTCCACCGTGCAGAACTGGTTTCCCGGCGACGAGGATGGCAAGGGCGGCATCTACAACTTTGTCACCAAACGCGCCGATTGCCGCGAGGCTCGCGCCAAGGTGATGTGGACGCAGGTCGAGACCGGCTCGGCGATCACCTGGAAATATCCGTCCTGCATCCTGCGCGGCGCGGAAAGCCAGGGCGAGTTCTATTCGATCGCCATTGCCAACAACTGGCAACAGGCCGACACCGGCACGAAAATGGTGCACCTGGGCAAGAACACCCGCTCGCGCATCGTATCCAAGGGGATTTCGGCGGGGCAGGCGCAAAACACCTATCGCGGTCTGGTGTCGATGCATCCCAAGGCAACGAATTCGCGCAATTACACGCAATGCGACAGCCTGCTGATCGGCGACAAATGCGGCGCCCATACCGTGCCCTATATCGAGGTGAAGAACGCCTCGAGCCGGGTCGAGCACGAGGCCACCACCTCCAAGGTCGATGACGATCAGCTGTTTTACTGCCGCGCGCGGGGTGTGGGCGAGGAAGAGGCGGTGGCGCTGGTGGTGAACGGGTTCTGCCGCGAGGTGTTGCAAGCCCTGCCGATGGAATTTGCCATGGAGGCGCAAAGCCTGGTGGCGATCAGCCTGGAAGGGTCGGTCGGGTGAGCATGGCGGGCGGCCACTCTTCTTCCCCCGAAGCGCCCCAATTCGGGCAAGATCGGGTGATTGTCTTTGGTGCAACGGCGCGGGGGCAAACCTGTGTCAGGGCACAGAGGCAGGGGGGTGGCAATGGCCATTTCAACGGCATCCTTCAACGAACGGCTGCAACGGATCGAGGCCGGGCAACAGCGCAACAAGGGCCGCATGGTGCTGCATGTCGGCGAGGCGGAGCTGAAGGTTCGCACGCTGGACGATCTGCGCCTGCCGGGGCGGGACAAGGCCGCGCCGCGCGGCTCGGCGCTGGTGTTTGCGGTGGCGCTGGTTCTGGGCGGGCTGGCCTATGCGGTTTCGGCGGCGCTGAGGGCGCGGTTTTTTCCGATGCCCGCGCCCGAGGCTTTGCTGGCCGATCTGCCCTGGGCCACGGGTCTGGGCTTTGGTCTGGTGATGGCGGCGCTTCTGGGGCCGCTCTTCGGGTTGCGGGGGCGGTCGAACTGGGCCGGGTTGGCGCTGGGGGTGGTGCTGGCTTCGGCCTGTCTGCACAATCTGGCGTTCTGGGCGCCGGCGCAGGCGGAACTGGCCTTTACCAGCGACTGGGTCAACCTGCATCAGGCCGCGACCGAGCCGGGCAGCCTGATGTTCCGCGCCCAACTCTTTACCCTTTGAGCCTCGCGCTCCGGGCCGGAGGGGCGCAATGATGCCCCCGGCACGGCATGGCGCGGTTGAACGCCCGAAACTGACCCTGCCCGAGGCCGAGGCGGCCGCGGTGCAGGCGGCCTATGCGGCGGCGGCGGTGATCCTTGAATACGGGTCCGGCGGCTCGACGGTTCTGGCCGCGGAAATGCCGGGCAAGCGCGTCTTTTCGGTCGAAAGCGATGCCGGCTGGCTCGAGATGATGGCGCGCTGGTTTGCCGCCAATCCGCCGCGCGCCGAGGTCACGCTGCACCATGGCGACATTGGCCCGACCAAGGAATGGGGCGCCCCGCGCGACGATGCGCAGTTTCGCCGCTGGCCCTCTTACCCGGTGGCGGTCTGGGACCGGCCCGATTTTGTCCACCCGGATGTGGTGCTGATCGACGGACGTTTTCGCGCCGGGTGTTTTCTGACCACGCTGTTTCGCATCACCCGCCCGGTTACCGTGCTTTGGGATGACTACACCCACCGCGAGGGCTATCACGCGATGGAAAGCTTTGTCGCACCGCGCCGCCTGCATGGGCGGATGGCGGAATTCCTGCTTGAACCCACCCCGATCCCGGCCGGAAAACTGGCCCTGATCCTGACCACCTACCTGCGCCCGAACTGAGACGCGCCGCTGATACCAAGGACAAGAAGATGCTTGAAATCAAGAACCTGCACGTCAAACTTGAAGAAGAG
>CAZPWV010000201.1:0-554 GCA_964590825.1 uncultured Rhodobacter sp.
CGATCACCACGCTCAGCTCGGATTTGTTGTCGAAGGGCAGCAGTTTCACCGTGACATGCTTGGTGTAAAGCAGGCCGAGCGAGCCGAAGGAGAGCACGATGGTGACGATCAGGAAGGCCCAGGCCGAGCGCTTGGAGGCCAGCACCGGCCGCGCCACCTTGGCGTAAAGCCAGCCCAGCTTGCCGCCGTGATGATGGCCGCCATAGGCGTCATCATGGGCGTGGGCCGACATGTCGGCCCGACCGGCGATTTTCACCATCAGCCAGGGCGTAATCATCACCGCGACAAAGAAGGAAAAGATCATCGCCGCCGAGGCCACCGAGGGGATCGGGCTCATGTAGGGCCCCATCAGCCCCGACACAAAGAGCATCGGCAACAGCGCCGCCACCACCGTCAGCGTGGCCACAATGGTGGGGTTGCCCACCTCGGCCACCGCCTCGATCGCCTTGGCCACGCGGCTTCCCGGCCCCTTCATGCCCCAGTGCCGGGCGATGTTTTCAATCACCACGATGGCGTCATCGACCAGGATCCCGATCGAGAAGATCAGCGCGAAC
>CAZPWV010000201.1:564-4770 GCA_964590825.1 uncultured Rhodobacter sp.
ATGATATTGGCGGCAAAAAGCGTCAGAAGAATGGTCACCGGAATGACGATGGCCACCACGATGCTTTCGCGCCAGCCGATGGCAAAAAGCACCAGCGCGATGATCGACACCGTGGCCAGGCCCAGATGGAACAGCAGCTCATTGGCCTTTTCATTGGCGGTTTCGCCATAGTCGCGCGTCACCTGCACCTGCACGCTGGCGGGGATCAGCTCGCCCTCCAGCTCATGCACGCGCTCGAGGATTTTCTCGGCCACCACCACCGCATTGGCACCGGCCCGCTTGGCGATGGCCAGCGTCACCGCCGGGCTGCGGTGCAGCGCATCGCCGTCGCGCTGCACATTGGCGACGATCTGTTCCGACGTATCGCCCACATAGGCCACATCGGCCACATCGGCCACATAAACGGGGCGGCCATCGCGTGCGGTCAGCAACAGCCCCGCCACCTCGGAGGGCGCGGTCAGCGTCTGACCGGCCACAAGATCGACCTGCTCGCCGCCATCGCGCAGCCGCCCGGTGTTGAAGCTGCGGTTGGCCTGCTCGACCTTGTTGGACAATTGTTGCAGCGTGATGCCGTAAAGCGCCAGCCGGTCCGGGTCGGGCGAGATGCGGATCGCCTCGGTCGCCTCGCCCACCACATAGGTCAGGCCGACGTTTTCGATCTTCGTCACCTCGGTCTGCAATTCCCGCACGATCCGGGTCAGGTCATTGGCGCCGATATCCGCCCCCGGCCGGCCCGACAGCGTCAGCGAAACGATCGCCACATCATCGATGCCGCGCCCGACGATCATCGGCTCGGGGATGCCCTTGGGAATGCGGTCGGCATTCGCGCGGACCTTTTCATGCACCCGCAAGATGGCGGCATCCGACGACGTGCCGACGATGAACCGCGCCATCACCAGCGAATAATCATCCGAGGTCTGCGAATAGACATGCTCGACCTCGTTGATCGAGGTGACGATGGTCTCCATCGGCTCGGTGACCAGCTTCATCGCGTCTTCGGCCCGCAGCCCCGGCGCCTGGATATGGATATCCACCATCGGCACCGAGATCTGCGGCTCTTCCTCGCGCGGCAGGCTGACCAGCGCCACCAGCCCCACCGCCAGCGCGGCGAGGATGAAGAGCGGCGTCAAGGCCGAGCCGATGAAGGCCCGTGTCAGCCGGCCCGCCAGCCCCAGCCGGGCCTCGGGAATAGAAAGTTGCACCTCGGCGCCGTCCATCGGGGCGCCGTCCATCGGGGCGACGCCCTTGGGGGCGCCGTCTTCGGGGGCGGCGTCTTCGGGGGGGAGGGTCTCAGTGCTCATGCGCCATCACCTCTTCGCCGCCAACCAGCCCCGACAGGATCTCGACCATCTCGACCCCCTCGACCACCCGGCGCAGCCCCGGAACCACCGCCCGCTCGATCGGGCCCGCGGCGGTGGCCACCAGCACGAAATCCAGCCCCGAATGGGTCTTGACCAGATCCGCCGGCACCAGCACCGCGCTGCGTTCGGCCAGCGGCAGCCGCACCAGAACCCTGGCGCCAACAAAATCAGAGCGCAGATCGGCCACCTCGACATCGGCATTGACCCGTCCGCCCTCGATCAGCGGATAGACCTTGGCCAGCGTTCCCTCGCTGCTTTGCGCGCCGGAGTCGATGGTGATCTTGTCGCCTTCGGTCATCGTCGCGGCATAGCGCTCGGGCACCGAAAGGCGCAGGAAAAACCCGCCGCCGCCCACCGTCGCCACCGGCTCGCCCGGCATCACCACCGCGCCCATCGCCACCGGAACCGACAGCACCCGCCCCGAGATCGGCGCCAGCACCGTGCCCTCGGTCGCCTGCTGCTCGGTCACCTGACGGCTGGCCTTTTGCGCGGCAAGCTGCTGCGCCACCACCTCGGCCTGGGTTTTCAGCCCGTCGAGCTGCTGCGTGGTGATGACGCCACGGGTCTTGAGCTCGTCGCCGCGCTTCAGTTCGGTCTGCGCATTGGCCAACTGGCTTTCCAGCGCCGCGATCTGCGCATCGATGGCATTGAGCTGGAAGGCGATCTTTTCATCGACCACGCGGCCCAGCGGCTGACCGGCCTGCACCAGATCGCCCTCCGAAGCCGTCAGTGCCACCAAAGTGCCGCCCAGCCGCGCGCGGGCGGGAATCGAATCCTTCGCCTCGATCTGGCCATAGACGGTTTTCCAGTCGGTCACCATCACCGGCGTGACAACATGCCCCCCCTCGGCCAGAACCAGTTGCGGCACGGCCCAGGCCAGTGCGGCCAGCGGCAAGACGAGTGATTTCATGACGGCATCCCTTCTCTGACGGCGCACGGCTGCGGAGTTCCCGAAGTAACATTCCGGTTTTTGAATATTTAAGCCCATATAGCACTATAGAGCGTCGCCGCAAGAGCCGCCACAACACCTTGCGGCCAAGGCACCCCGTTCGGGGGCTTTCATGGCGGCCGGTTTGGCGTTAAAGGGTTTTTCAGCTTGAGACAGGTGATCCATGCACGATATCCGCGCCATCCGCGAAAACCCCGCCCAGTTCGACGCCGATCTGGCCCGCCGCGGGCTTGCCCCGCTTTCGAGCGCCGTGCTCGCACTGGACGAGGCCCGCCGCGCGGCGATTCTCTCCGCTGAGACGGCGCAGGCCGCACAGAATGCCGCCGCCAAAGAGGTGGGGGCCGCCAAATCCTCGGGCAACGCGGCCGAATTCGAGCGGCTGCGGGCGCTGGTGGCGGAAAACAAGGCGCAGGTGGCGGCAATGCAGGCCGAGGCCACGCGGCTGGACGGAGAATTGCGCGACCGGCTTTTGCTCATTCCCAACGCGCCCCTGGCCGATGTGCCCGAGGGCGCCGACGAGACCGCCAACGTTGAGCTGCGCCGCTGGGGCAGCCCGCGCCCCCGCGATTTCGCGCCGAAAGAGCACTACGCGCTTTCGGCGGTGGGCGGGGCGATGGATTTTACCACCGCCGCGAAGCTCTCGGGGGCACGGTTCGTGGTGCTGAAATCGGGCGTGGCGCGGCTGCACCGGGCGCTGGCGCAGTTCATGCTCGATCTGCATGTGGACGCGCACGGCCTGACCGAGGCGATCACCCCGGTGCTGGTGCGCGCGGAAACCATGCTGGGCACCGGGCAACTGCCGAAATTCGCCGAGGACAGCTATGAAACCACCAATGGCTGGTGGCTGATTCCCACGGCGGAAGTGACGCTGACCAATTTCATCGCCGGCGAGGTCTGGGACGAGGCCACCTTGCCCGTTCGCATGGCCGCGCATACCAACTGCTTCCGCTCCGAGGCGGGTTCGGCGGGCAAGGATACTGCCGGAATGCTGCGCCAGCATCAGTTTGAAAAGGTCGAAATGGTCACGCTGTGCCGCCCCGAAGAGGCGATTGCAGAGCATGAGCGCATGGTCGGCTGCGCCGAGGCGGTGCTCGAGGCGCTGGGCCTGCCCTATCGGCGCATCGTGCTGTGCACCGGCGACATGGGCTTTGGCGCGCAGAAAACCTATGACCTCGAGGTCTGGCTGCCGGGGCAGAACTGCTACCGGGAAATCTCATCGGTTTCCACCTGCGGGCAGTTTCAGGCGCGGCGGATGAATGGCCGCTTCAAGCCCGCAAGCGGTGGCAAGCCCGAGTTTGTGGCCACGCTGAACGGCTCGGGGCTTGCGGTGGGGCGCTGCCTGATTGCGGTGCTGGAAAACGGCCAGGAGGCAGATGGCTCGGTCACCCTGCCCGAAGTGCTGCACCCCTATCTGGGCGGCAAGACCCGGCTGGTCGAGGGCGCGCTGGTGTAAGCCGCGAAGCCGCCGGCGGGGATATTTCAGCTCTGTAGAAATGAAAGGGCCCGTCTTTTTCAAGGCGGGCTTCTTCTTGGGGCAAATACTCAAAAGCCCCGCAGGGCGTCCGCCCGTCAGGCTTTCGGCTTCGAGGGCAGGCCGCGGTCCTTGCGGGCGGTGTGTTTCTTCGCCTCGACGTGTTTGGTCAGCCGCGAGGGGATCGACTTCTTGCGGTCTTTATAGGGGTTCTTCGAGCCCTGATCGCGGAAGTAAAGCCGGATCGGCGTGCCCGGCATGTCGAAATCGGCGCGCAACCCATTGACCAGATAACGCCCGTAGCTTTCGGGCAACTGGTCGGTATGGGTGGCCATGATGACAAAGCCCGGCGGACGGGTTTTGGCCTGTGTCATGTAGCGCAGCTTGATGCGCCGGCCGCCCGGCGCGGGCGGCGGATGCGCCTC
>CAZPWV010000202.1:0-4760 GCA_964590825.1 uncultured Rhodobacter sp.
ATGATCCGCAAGCGCCGGGGTGAAAAGCGCAAGGAAATGGGCATGAAGATGCCCGCCGGAAACTGAACTTTTCGAACATTCGGGCCACGGTTTCGCGCCGTGGCCCACCCAGGAGGTGACGATGTGCAACATTTCCCGCCCGTCGCGGCGCGCCACGCTGGCCCTGCTTCTGGGCTCGGCGGCGGCGGCCGCGCTGCCCCCCGGCGCGGTCCGTGCCGAAGCCGCCCCGATTGATCTGCCGCCGCCCGGCCCGCGCGACACCTGCCCGGTCTGCGGCATGTTCGTGGCGAAATACCCCGACTGGATCGCCACCGTGGTCTTTGCCGATGGCACGGCGGCGCATTTCGATGGCGCCAAGGACTTCTTCAAATATCTTGCCGATGTGGGCAAATACGCCCCCGGCCGCAGCCGCGACCAGATCACCGCCATGGGCGTGACCGATTATTATGCCGTCAGCCGGATCACCGCCGCCGATGCGCTTTATGCCGTGGGCTCCGATGTGCTGGGGCCGATGGGGCACGAGCTGGTGCCTTTGACGAACGAGGCCGACGCGGCCGAATTCATGCGCGACCACGCGGGCAAGCGGCTGCTGACCTTTGCCGAGGTCGCCCCCGAGCTGCTGAGCGCGCTCGATCAGGGCAAGTTCGAGTGATCCAGCCGCCCAAAGATCACGCGCCGACCTATCACCGCCCCTCGACCCCGGTCTTTGCGGTGCTGACGGGGCTGGCGGCGGTGCTGGCGGTGCAGGCGCTTTCGACGCTCTGGTCCGCCCCGCGCGAGGCGGCGCGCATTGCCGCCTCGGCCGATCTTGTGGCGCGGCTCGGGCTGAGCGATCTGGCGCTGTTCACCGAGGCGCGTTACACCCGCCACCCCAGCCTGGCTGATCTGGCCACCCCCTTTCAGGACAACCCCGCCTCGTTCGAGCATTTCCCCTCGGGCAGTTTCGTGGCGCCGCCCCGAAATGGGGCGCAGACCCGGCTTGGCTTTGACGCAGAGGAGATGCGGCGATGAAATGGTGGCGCCGCCAGAGGGCCCTGGCCGATTTCACCCTGGCCGCGCTGGCCCGCCGCAAGGTCAAGAACCTGGCCCTGGTCGTGGTTTTTGCGCTGGTGGTGTTCCTGATCGCATCGGCGATGTTCTTTTCCTCGGCGCTGCGGCGCGAGGCAGACCTGGCGCTGGCGGGCGCACCGGAGCTGATCGTGCAGCAATTGCGGCTGGGCCGGCAAGACATGATCCCCGCCACCGCGCTGGAGCAACTGGCCGCCATTCGCGGCGTGCGGGCCGTCGAGGGGCGGCTTTGGGGCTATTATTACGACCGCATCAGCGGCGCCAATTACACCGTCATGGTGCCCACCGACGCGCAGATGATCCCCGCCAGGGGCGAGGTGATCGTGGGCGAGGGCGTGCCACGGGCGCGCGGGCTGAAATGGGAGGGCGCACCGCTCTTTTTCTCGCGCACGGTGGGCGATCTCAACCGCTTTGACGTGGCGCGGGTCTTCGGCACCGAGTCGGCCCTGCTGACCGCCGATCTGGTGCTGATGCACGAGGCCGATTTCCGCAGCTTTTTTGGCGTGCCCGAGGGCATGTTCACCGATATGGCGGTGAGCATCCGCAACAGCCGCGAGATCGGCACGATCATCGAAAAGGCGCAGCTGATGCTGCCCGATTCGCGGTTTGTCACCCGCGAGGACATTTCGCGCACCTATCAGAAGCTGTTCGACTGGCGCGAGGGGCTGCTGGTGGCGCTGGCGGGGGTGGCGATGCTGGCCTTTGCCATTTTCGCCGCCGAAAAGGCCTCGGGGCTTTCGGCCGAGGAGGCGCGCGAGATCGGCGTGCTGAAGGCGATCGGCTGGGACACGCGCGACGTGATTGCGATGAAGCTCTGGGAAGGCGGGCTGGTCTCGATCGGCGCGTTCCTTCTGGGCACGGTGCTGGCCTTTGCGCATGTGTTCTGGCTGGGCGCCCCAATCTTTGCGCCGGTGCTCCGGGGCTGGTCGGTGATCTATCCCAGCTTTCGGCTGGCGCCCGCCATTGACGGGTTGCAGATCGTCACGCTGTTCTTGCTGACCACGGTGCCCTATGCCGCCGCCACGCTGGTGCCGATCTGGCGCGCCGCCAGCGCCGACCCCGACCAAGTCATGCGCTGAGGTGAACCGATGATAACCCTTCATGGCGTGAGCAAGGTCTATAACGAAAACCGCCCCAATGCGGTCACGGCGCTGCGCGACATCGACCTGACGATCGCGGCGCAGGGGGTGAGCGTGTTCATGGGGCCCTCCGGCTCGGGCAAGACCACGCTTCTGAGCCTGGTCGGCTGCATGGCGCGGCCGACGAGCGGGCGGGTGATGCTGGCGGGCGAGATGGTTTCGGGCCTGCCCGAGCGTTTCCTGACCGAATTGCGCCGCACCCGTTTTGGCTTTGTGTTCCAGCGCTTCAACCTCATTCGCGGGCTGAGCGTGCTGGACAATGTGATGCTGCCCGCCGCGCCGCTGGGCGAAGATCCGCTGGTGGTGCAGGGCCGTGCGATGGCGCGGCTGGAGCATCTGGGGCTGGGCGACAAGGCGGCGATGCCGGTGGAATATCTGTCCGGCGGCGAGACCCAGCGCGCCGCGATTGCGCGGGCGCTCATCAACGATGCGCCGATCCTGATTGCCGATGAACCCACCGCCAACCTCGATACCGCGCTGACGCATCGCTTTCTCGATATCGTGACCGAGCTGCGCGCCGAAGGCAAGACCGTCATCATGACCAGCCACGACCCGCGCATCATCGAGGCGGGCGCGGTGACGGCGGTGGTGGAAATGCGCGATGGCCGGGTGATCGAGGTGCGGTCGTGATCTTTCGCACCCCCATTCTGGCGCTGCTTCTGGTGGCGGGGCTGGCCACGGTGGTGGCGCTGGGTTCGGCGGTCTTTGGCTGGGGGGTGGTGCGGCGCTGGAACCTGGCCAGCGGCGCCAGGGCGCAGTTGCAGATGGAGCGGCGCACCGAACTGGTTTCGACGCTGTTTGCCTTTGTCATGGCGGCCGAGGGCGCGGCGCTCTTGTTGTTTGTGTTCAATGCCGACCGGATGGCCTCGCTGTTTGTCGGCGGGATGTGCGCGGTGGGCACGTTCAACGCGAATGTTTACGGCTTTCCCGCGCTTTACGCAAAGATCGCGGTGTTCTTCGCGGCCTGTCTCTGGCTGGTGCTGGACCGCGCCGACCGGCTTGGGCGCGACTATCCGCTGACCCGGCTCAAATACGGCGTGGTGCTGGCGATGGCGCCGCTGGTGCTGCTGTCGGCGGGGTTGGAGGTGAGCTATTTTCTCAACCTCAAGACCGATGTCATCACCTCCTGCTGCTCGAAGCTGTTCACCCCGGTGAACCCCGGCCTTTCGGACGAGATGGCCGCCGTTGCCCCGGCCAATGCGCTTTGGGCGCTGGGCATTGCCGGGGCGGCGGTGGGTCTGGCCGGGCTTTACGCGCTGCGCTTTGGGCGCGGGCATCTGGTTTTCGGCCTCTTGGGCGGGGTTTACTTTGCCGTGGCACTGGTGGCGATGGTCTCGGTGATTTCGCTTTATGTCTATGAAAACCCCAATCACCACTGCCCGTTCTGCATTCTCAAGCCCGAGTATGGCTATATCGGCTATGCCTTTTATGTGCCGCTCTTTGGCGCTACGGCGCTGGCGCTGGGGGCGGCGGTGGTGGCGCCCTTTGGCCGGATCGAAAGCCTCGCCGTCCCCCTGCCCGCGCTGTTGCGCCGCTTCACGCTCTGGGCGCTGGCGGGCTTTGCCGCCTATGGCGCGGTGACGGTCTTTGCCATCGCCCGCTCGCATCTGATCCTGTTCGGCTGAACGGCTGGGCAGATGGCAGGGCGAAGGCCATCGCCTTCGCCCCCCACGCGCGGTTTGCGCCGATCCGCCGAAGGCCCAAAGGCCTTCGGAGAGCCGCCCGCCCCGCCCCCAGGCGGGCGCTGGCCTCTGTCGGTGATGGTGGATGCGGGAAGACGGAGCCCTCTCGCCTGGCGGGCGGGCAAACGCGATGCGTTTGCTTTCCGCCCTCCCCCCAAATGCAAACGCCCCCCGGACGGGGGGCGCTCGGTTCCGGCGTTCGGCCCGCTCATAGCTGGGCGGCGACATCCTCGGGCACGTCGAAATTATGCGTGACCGTCTGCACGTCGTCATCTTCTTCCAGCGCGTCGATCAGCTTCATCAGCTTTTGCGCGGTTTCCAGATCCACCTCGGTGGTGGTCTGCGGCTTCCAGATCAGCTTGGTCTCGGCGGATTCGCCCAACACCTTTTCCAGCGCCTCGGAGACTTCGCTCAGCGCCTCGACGGCGCAATAGATCCAATGCCCCTCGTCGTCGCTTTCGACATCCTCCGCCCCCACGTCAAGCGCGGCCATCAGCACGGTGTCGCTGTCGCCGGCGCTGACCGGATAGGAAATTTCCCCCACCCGGTCGAAGCCATGGCTGACCGAGCCGGTCTGACCAAGGTTGCCGCCCGATTTGGTGAAATAGCTGCGCACATTGGATGCGGTGCGGTTGCGGTTGTCGGTCAGCGCCTCGACGATGATGGCGATGCCACCCGCGCCATAACCTTCGTAGCGGATCTCGGTATAATCGGCCGCATCGCCCATCTGCGATTTCTTGATCGCGCGGTCGATCACGTCTTTCGGCATCGAGACCGATTTGGCGGCCTTGACCGCCAGCCGCAGGCGCGGGTTCTTGTCGGGGTCGGGGTCGCCCATCTTTGCGGCGACGGTGATTTCCTTCGCCAGCTT
>CAZPWV010000203.1:0-328 GCA_964590825.1 uncultured Rhodobacter sp.
GTGCCGCTCCAGATGCGCCGAGATCAGACCCCAGTCCGCATCATAGATCTGCACCCCCTCGGTGCTGGCGGTGTGGATGTGCTTTTGCGCCCCCACAAAGACGTTGTCGCCATCCCAATGCTCGACCAGCGTATAATCGGGGCGCGCGATGGTGCGGATACGGGCCAGTTGATCGCCCGCCGCATCGAAAACGGTCACCACCGAGGTGTCGCCCTGTACCTTTTCCCGCACCGTGCCCAGCGCCACAAGCGCGGCATCAAAATAGCGGAAGGTGGTGGTTTCTCCCTGCACACGGACAAGGATCTGCCCCAGAAAAACCCCCGAGGCG
>CAZPWV010000203.1:338-4736 GCA_964590825.1 uncultured Rhodobacter sp.
CGGTAAAACTCAAAAGCGTTTCACCCGTGGAAAGCTGCGTGGCCACCGGGTCAGGCAGGCGCGGATCCCCGTGCCAGGGCTGCGTGATATCGAACATGGAAAACTCCGGAATGCGGTTTCGGTCGGCGAATCGGGCCAACGAAAAGCAATCCTTCACAGGCGATAATGAACGATTCGCGGCCAAAAATCCATCGCCGTGATGCGCGGAAAATACAGGCCCCGGCACGGTCAAAGCCTTGGCATTTCTGGAAACAGTCTTGGCAAAAAACGGGAATTGTTTTCAGTCAGCCCAGGGACTGAGCCCTGAGAACCGGCCGTCCCGCCCCCTGCCCCTCCACTTGCGCGGCCCCCTGCGCTGCCAGAAGGGCCGCGAATTCCACCTGATCGGCCTGGATCGGCGCCAGCCGCCGCGCCTCTTGCCCGATCGCCTCCCGCTCGGCGCCAATATCGCCGCCGCCGGCAAACAACAGCCGCTTCAGCCGGGTGCGGCGCAGCCGGTTCACCACCTCATGCGCGCCGAACCGACGCAGGGTCTCGGCCGCGCGCCGGCCCAGCCAGGCCGCCCAGGCCGAACGCGGCACCGAAGCGGCATTGACCGCGCGCCCCGAAAGCGCGGCCAAAGGGGCGGTGAACGGCAGATCCAGCACGGCGCAAAGCGCGGCGCAAAACGCCGCCGGATCGGCGCGCAATTGCGCGTAATGCAGATAGTGGACCCGACCGGGCAACAGCTCTTCCCACATCCGCGCATGGCGGCCAAACAGGCTCGCCTCGATCACATCGGGAAACCGCGCCGCCATCGCGGCCAGGCTGCGCCGCGCCTCGCCCGCCTTGCGATAGTGGAAATAATGCGAGACCGCCCGTTCGAACGGGTCGCGCAGCACCACCACCACCCGCGCCTGCGGCAGGGTTTCGGCCAGCGCCCGTGCCGCCGCGGGCTTGTGAAACAGCGAGGGCGCCACCTCGACGCACAGCGGCCTCCGCTGCGGGCCGGCCCCCGCAACCGGCTGCGGCGGGGCCGGAAATTGCGCCGCATACCAGCCCAAACCGCGCGCAAAGGCCTTGTCGAAAAAGAAGGTCTCCTTGGTCTGCGCCGGCAACACCACCTCGGGGCGGCTGCGCAGATAGGCATCGATCCAGGTCGTGCCGCATTTGGTCGGGCCGACAAAGACGACATCAGGCAGCATGGTCCCCCGCCCCCCTCAGGCCGAAAATTCGTAGCGCGCCAGCGTGTCTTCGCCCACCCCGGTCATCACCGCCCCCAAAAGCTTGGCGCGCGGCACCCCGGCCGAGCGCATCAGCCGTTGCAACCGCGCCACCGGCGTGGAGCCCCAATCGGCGCATACCACATAGCCCTGCACCGTCTCGCCCAGCGCCGCCGCATCGACGGTTTCGCCAAGGGCCGAGAAATCCACCACCACCTGATCGAAGCTCTTGCTCAGCCGCCGCAGCATCGCGCCCAGCGCGGCGGTGTCAAAGACTGCCGGGTCCAGCCCGGCCTCGGAGGCCAGCGCCCGGTTGGGCAGAAAGAACAGCCCCGAACGCTCGTCCAGCCAGAACAGCCGCTCGGGGGCCACCGGCTCGCCCTTGCCCATCAGGTCGGGCACCCCCAGCGACGCCTGCGGTGCCACCCGCCCGGTCAGATAGGCCTGCGACCAGTCAAGATCGACCAGCACCGTGCGCTTGCCGCCCACCGCGACCATCTGCGCATAGTTCATCGCCGCCACCGAACGCCCCGGATAAGAGCGCTCCGAAACAAAGCCGATGACCCGGCCCGTCTCGGCCGCAAGCGCCATCGGCATCCGCTCGTCAAAGGCCACGCGGATACGGCGGATGGTTTCGGCATAGGCCGAACGCGGCGCAACCAGCGTGTTGGCCAGATCGGCCGCCGCCGCATCGGCGGGCAGGCGGTTTTGCGGCAAGACCACCACATTGGTGCCGCTCGGGTTCACCCGCTTGGGCAGGGCGATGCGCGGCCCCGGCGCCGGCAGCGCCTTGCCCGCCGAAGCCGGCGGCAACAGCCCCAGGACCGGGGCCCCCACCGCCGCCGCCAGCGCCGCCCGGCTGCGCAGCATCGGATCGGCAGTCTCGCGCAAAAAGGCTGCGCCGATCCCCACGGACGCCCCCAGCAAGGCCGCCAGCACCAGCATCCGCGCCCCCCCCGCACCGGTGGGGCCATCGGGGGCCACCGCCGCCCCGATCACCAGCGCATCCGAGGCCGGAAAGCTTTGCTGCTGCGCGGTCTGCAAATAGCCCTGCATGTAACGCTCGTGCATCTCGCGGTAGATCTTGGCCTCGCTTTCAAGGCTGCGCAGCTGCGCCTGTGCCGCCGCGCTGCCCCCCGGCCCGGCCCCCTGCGCCGCGCCCCGCGCCTGCGCAAGGGCCTCGCGGGCAAGGGCCTCGTCGTGCCGGGCGGCGGTCACGGCCTCGGCGGCCGGGTCGCGGGCGGCCTGCAAACCGGCCTGCGCCTCGGCCCGCAGCGCCTGCGCCGCAGCGCCATCGCCCGCCGCCAGCGCCGCGCCATGACGCGCCGCCAGATCGGCCAACCCGGCCCCGATCGCCGCTGCGCCGCCCCCCTCCTTGGCAAGCGCCTCAAACGGATCAGCGGCCAGCAAGGCAATCTCGATCCGCTCCTGCGCGGCCTCGGCCGCAATCCGCGCGGTGATCGCCGTGCGCAGCGCCGCCTGCGCCGCCGCCGCCGATTGCGGCCCCGTTGTGGCCCCGGCGCCATCCGCCGGCCCAGCCCCGGTTTCGGCCCCGGTTTCGGCCCCGGTTTTGGCTGTGCCCAGCGCCGCAATCCGCGCCTCGACCGCCGCCGCCGAGCGGTTCAGCTCTGCCAGACGCGCATCGAACCAATCGGCCGCCGTGCCCGCCGCGTCGCGCCGCTGTGCATAGCGCCCGGTCACGAAACTGTCGGCAATCGCATTGGCAATCTCGGCCGACAGCGCGGCGGAATGGGTGGTGACCTCGACATTGAGCACCTGCGTCAGCCCGGTGCGACTGACCGAAACCGCCTCGGCCAGTTGCTCCACCGCGTCTTGAAACCGCATCGCCCCGCTGGGCAAGGCGGCCTCGGCCACACCCGCCCAGCCCATCGCCGCCCGCCAGTCCTGCCAGCGCTGCCGCAGCGGCGCCTGCGGCGGATCGACAAAGGCCCCGCGCCGGTCAAGCCCCAGATCCTGCACCACCTGCGACAAAAGCATGGGAGAACGCAGCACCTGCAACTGGCTCTCGATCATCGGATTGTCGAATTTGGTGGCGGTGAATATCTCTTCACGGCCAAAGGCTTGCAGGTTCGGCGCCTGCAGCAGAAGGCTGGCGCGCGCGGCAAAGACCGGCCGTTCCAGCCCCTGCATCGCATAGGCCCCGGCCACGAACAGCGCCGTCAGCGCCACAATGCTGGCCGCACGCCGGCGCAAGATCCGCCCCACCGCCCGAAAATCGAACACCGGCACATGCGGCTCGGGGTCTTTTCCAAAGGCCTCATCCATCGGGTTTAGATGACCAAGTTGCATGGCACTCCCCCTTCGATCCGTTCATTGCCGCGCATTGCCGCGCACCGAAACCACGTCGCCGGGCATCAGCGGCGTGTCGAACCCCGCATCCAGCCGGGCCGCCCCCGCCGCAGTGACGCGGAAAATCACGATCCCCGCCGCCAGATCTGCCGCCAGATCCGCCACCCGTTCTTCGGCCCCTGCACCCGCGCCGGCCAAAGCCGCCGCCGCAACCGGCGCCAGCAGATAATCCAGCTTGTCGCGCAGGGCGCGTTCGTCATCCTCCTGCGCCGTCAACTGGCGCAGCAATTCGGACCGGCGGCGCAGCCCGCGTTCGCCATTGGCCTGTTCGGTGGCGCGGCGCTGCTCCTGCGCCTTGGCGGCATCGGCCTGCGCCGCCGCCGCCCGGTCCAGCGCGCTCAGCCAGGCCCGTTTGCTGGCCAGAACCGCCTCGTCCGAGGCCGCGCCGCGCCGCGCCAGGGTCTCAAGCCGCTCCAGGTTTTCCGCTTCGGTCTGGGCAATCCGGGTCAGGCTGTCCTTTTGGCGCAACGCGTCGAAAATGGCCTCCTCGTGGCTCTTGAGCTTCATTTGCCCGCCCGCATCGGCCAGCGCCGCCTGCGACAGTTCGGCCGCCAGCACCGCTTCGGCCCGCGCCTGCAGACCGGCACGGCGCTCCGGCGGCAGCGGCAGCTCCGCCAGCGCGGCCGGATCCAGCGCCGCGGCCCCAGCCAAAAGCGCGGCATTCACCGCCTTGGCAGCCAGCACCGCCCCCAGCCGCTCCAGCAACTGCCCCTCGCTCACCGCATCGAGCGTGGCCGAACGGCTGGTTGGCACGCCGATGCCGCGCCCCAGCGCCAGCGCCTGACGCACCGTCATGCCGGTCTCGAAATCCACCGCCCCCGGTTCG
>CAZPWV010000204.1:0-4728 GCA_964590825.1 uncultured Rhodobacter sp.
CGAGAATATCGTGGTGGGCGAGGGGATCGACGGGCTTCTGGGCTATCTGGTGCGCCTGACCGTTGGCCCCGGTGATGCCGTCGTCACCTCCGACGGCGCCTACCCGACCTTCAACTTTCATGTCACGGGCTTTGGCGGCCTGCTGCACAAGGTGCCCTACAAGGGCGACCACGAAGACCCCGAGGCGCTTTTGGCGAAATCGGCCGAGGTGGGGGCGAAGCTGTGCTACATCGCCAACCCCGACAACCCGATGGCCAGCCATCATCCCGGCGCGACCCTGGCCGCAATGGCCGCGCGGATGCCCGAAGGCACCTTGATGGTGCTGGACGAGGCCTATGTGGAACTGGCCCCCGAAGGCACGGCGGCGCCCATCGACCCGCATGATCCGCGCGTGATTCGTCTGCGCACCTTTTCCAAGGCGCATGGGCTGGCGGGCGCACGGGTGGGCTATGCTATCGGCCACCCCGCGCTGATTGCGGCTTTCGACAGGATCCGCAACCATTTCGGCATGAGCCGGATGTCCCAGGCCGGGGCCTTGGCCGCGCTCGCCGACCGCACCTGGGCCGCCTATATGCACCGCCTCATTGCCGCCTCGCGCGAGCGCATCGCCGCCATCGCCCACGAAAACGGCCTCACCCCTCTGCCCTCGGCCACCAATTTCGTCGCCATCGACTGCGGGCAGGACGGCGCCTTTGCCCGCGCCGTGATGGAGGCGCTGATTGCCGCCGACATCTTTGTGCGCAAGCCCTTTGTGCCGCCACAAGACCGCTGCATCCGCATTTCCTGCGGCCCCGAGGCCGAGATGGCGGCACTTGCCAAGGCGCTTCCCGCCGCGCTGGCCCGCGCCCGCGACCGGACGCCACGTTGACGCAGGCCAAAGCCACGGGCACCGAGGCGCTCGGAAACATGTATCTCAAAGAAAGGTTACGCGCATGAAACAATCCTTGCTGATGGAAAAATACCCGGTCTTCGACATGACCCTGCCGAAGTCCGAAACCAGCTGTGCCTCGGTCGATGAGATTCTGGCCGCGCTGAAGGCCAGCATCGATGCCCATCCGAAAGTGGCCTATATCGCCACCTTCGACCATTTCGCCCATACCAAGGCGATTGGCGGCACCGTGGCCGAAACCATCACCGATGCGAAAAACATCGTCTTCTGCTTTGGTATTGCGCTGCCCAATGCGCATGTTCTGGCGGTTCGGCCTCGGTCGATCGGGGTGGCCGACCTGGGCGATGCCTTCCATCTGGCCTTCCTTGAGCCGCCGATGGAAATGGCAACGAAGGAAATGGAAGCCTGGTGCAAGGCGCTGGCCGACAAGGTCTGACAGACCCCGGCAGCTTTCCGGTGCAGCCCCGCCGCTCACGGCGGGGCTCACTTTTGCTCGCTCAGCGGTGATTTGCCCTGCCCGGCCTGCGGGCGCAGTCTGGGCGCAACCGCAAAGAGGAGAGCCCGATGTCCCGCTTCAACCGCAGCCGCCGCATTGCCCTGCTCAGCCCGCTTGCCTTTGCGCTGACCTTTGGCGCCTATGCCCAGGACAGCCACAGCGGCCATTCGATGCCCGCCGAAACCGGCTCGGCCACGGCCACCGCCGATGCCGCGCCCTCCACGGCGGCCTATCTTGCCGCGAATGGCAAGATGCACGGGGGCATGGACATTCCCTTTACCGGCGATGCCGACATCGATTTCATCCGCGGCATGATTCCGCACCATCAGGGCGCCCTGGACATGGCCCGAATCGAGCTTGAATTCGGCGATGACCCCGAAGTGCGCAAACTGGCCACGGCGGTGATTGCCGCGCAGGAGGCCGAGATCGCCTGGATGACCGATTGGCTGGAGCGGCACGGCACGCCGTAACCGCCCATCTCCCCGGTTCAATTCCCGGCGCAGACCGCCGCCGCCGCGGCCACACCGCCCGGCGCATGGGCAATGCCCAGCGCCCCCATCCCGGCCTCCATCACTGCCAGAACGCCTAGCGTCATATGGGCATTCACATGGCCCATATGCGCGACGCGGAAGAAATCGGCCGCCGCAGCGCTGCCCGGCGCGGCCATGCCCAGCCCGACCCCCAGCGTGACCCCGGCTTCGCTTTCGCACCAGGCCCGCAGCCGCGCCGCGCCCCCCGCCCCGATCCGCGCCGCCGTGACCGAGGCCGCCCGCTGCGCCGGATCGGCAACGTTGAGGGTGACATCGCCCCCCTGCCCCCAGACCTCGAACGCCGCCGCCACCGCCCGAGCAAGCCGCGCGTGACGCGCCCAGACATGGGCCAGACCTTCCTCGTCGAGGATCATCTTCAGCGATTCGGACAGGCCGAACAGGTGATGCGTCGGCGCGGTGCCGGCAAAATGCTGGTAATGCTGCTCGGGAAAAAATCGCGGGTGCCAGTTCCAGTAAGGCGTTGCAAGATCGCCCCCGCGCGTTGCCGCCAAGGCCTTGTCCGAGGCCCAGACAAAGCCAAGACCGGGCGGAACCATCAGCCCCTTCTGACTGGCGGCCACCATCACATCCACACCCCAATCGTCAAAACGAAACGGCGCACATCCCAGCGAGGCAATGCAATCAACCGCCAAAAGCGCCGGGTGCCCGACCGCATCCATTGCCGCACGCACCGCCGCCACATCGTTGTGGATTGCGGTGGCGGTATCGATCTGGGTCAGCAAGACCACCTTGATGGCATGGTCGGTATCGGCCCGCAGCGCGGCCTCGACACGGCCCGGATCGACCGCCTGGCGCAGGCCGAAATCGATCATCTCGACCTGCACGCCCATTGCCCGCGCATGGTCCGCCCAGGCCGTTCCAAAGCGCCCCGTCGCCAGCGACAGCGCCTTTTGCCCGCGCGAAAACAGATTGGCTATCGCCGCTTCCCAGGCGCCATGGCCGTTGCCGATGTAAATCGCCACATGGCTCGAACTCAGCGCAACCCGGCGCAGATCCGCCAAAATCTGATCGGTCAGGCCGATCAACTCACCCTCGTAGATGTTCGGCGCGGCGCGGTGCATCGCCCGCAGCACCCGCTCGGGCATGACCGAGGGGCCGGGAATGGCCAGATAGGGGCGTCCCTGCGCAAGGCTCATCTGTTTCTCCCTGAAGAAAGCTCTCTCATCGGTAGTCGTGCCCCCCGCCCCGGTCAACGGCGCGGCTTGTAACGGGCACAAAGGCGCCCGCCACTGCGCCCCGCCATTGCGCCCCGCCAGTGCAGCTTCTGGCCAATGCGGCTCTGGCCCACAGCCGCTTCCCCCCTCGGGGCGCCGCCTTGCCGCTTGCGCGCATTCGCGCTATCCCTGCGCCAATGCCGCTCGCGGCGCAACCCGAGGCCCAGCCCCAGGCCAACCCGAGGACAGCGTGACCGATCTCTCCGCCCATCGCTATGACTCGCGCGGCCTGTTTGCCCGGATGTGGAACGGCTATCTGCGCCAGCACTGGCCCAGAATGGCGCTGGCCATGGCGCTGATGGTGGTCGAAGGCTCCACCCTGGGCGCGCTGAGCTGGATGCTGGAGCCGCTCTTCGACAAGGTTTTCGTGCAGGGTCAATCGGGGCTGATCTGGTGGGTGGGCGGGGCCATTCTGGGCCTGTTCCTGATCCGCGCCGTGACCTCGGTTGCCTCCAAGGCGGTGCTGACCGATGTGGCGCAACGCTCCTCCACCGCGATGCAGGTCGATCTTCTGCGCCATATCCTGCATCTCGATCAGGCGTTTTTCCAGCAAAACCCCCCCGGTGCGCTGATCGAGCGGGTGCAGGGCGACACCCAGGCCGTGCAGGGCGTCTGGTCGGTGTTCATCACCGGGGCCGGGCGCGATGCGATTGCGCTGGCGTCACTGTTTGCGGTTGCCATTTCCATCGACTGGCGCTGGACCCTTGCGGCGCTGATCGGGGCACCGCTGCTGGTGGCGCCAACGGTGTTGGCGCAGCGCTATATCCGCCGCAAGACCCGGCAGATGCGCACCCAGGCCGGAATGCGGGCGACCCGGCTCGACGAGGTGTTTCACGGCATCGCCGCGGTCAAGCTCAACCAGATGGAAAGCTACCAGTTGCGCCGCTTCGAGGGGCTTGTGGTCTTTATCCGCAAGGCGCTGGTCAAGATGGCGGTGTCGCAATCGATGATCCCGGCGCTGATCGATGCGGTCACCGGGCTGGGCTTTTTTGCCGTGCTGGTGCTGGGCGGGCCCGAAATCGTCGAAGGCAAGCGCAGCGTGGGCGAATTCATGTCCTTCTTCACCGCGATGGCGCTGGCCTTTCAGCCGCTGCGCCGTCTGGGGGCCTTGGCGGGCACCTGGCAAACGGCGGCGGCCAGCCTTGAACGGCTCTACCGCGTGTTCGACATTGCGCCCGCCGTGGCCACGCCGGACCGGCCCGCGGCCCGCCCCGCCAATACCGCAATCCGGCTGGAGGGCGTGCATCTTTCCTATGGCAGCAAACCGGTGCTGCGGGGCCTCAGCTTTACCGCCGAGGCCGGCAGGACAACCGCGCTCGTTGGCCCCTCTGGTGCCGGAAAATCAAGCGTGTTCAACCTTCTGACCCGCCTTGTCGATGCCCAGTCGGGGCTGGTGTCGGTGGGCGGGGTTGCGGTTGAAACGCTCGATCTGGTCAGCCTGCGCAGCCTGTTTTCCACCGTCACGCAAGATGCCGCGCTGTTTGACGAAACCATCCGGGAAAACGTGCTCTTGGGGCGCGAAGACGTCAGCCCCGAGGCGCTTGCGCGGGCGCTCGCGGTGGCGCATGTGACCGAGTT
>CAZPWV010000205.1:0-4696 GCA_964590825.1 uncultured Rhodobacter sp.
GAGGATATCCCGCCGGCGCCGCGCGGCATGCCGCAGATCGAGGTGACCTTCGACATCGACGCCAACGGCATCGTGTCGGTGAGCGCCAAGGACAAGGGCACCGGCAAGTCGCAGGCCATCACCATTCAGGCCTCGGGCGGGCTGAGGGACGACGACATCGAAAAGATGATCCGCGATGCCGAAGCCAATGCCGAAGCCGACAAGGCCCGCAAGGAGCTGGTGGAAACCCGCAATCAGGGCGAAAGCCTGCTGCATTCCACCCGCAAATCGCTGGAAGAGCATGGCGACAAGGTCGATGGCTCGACCGTCGAGATGATCGAACTGGCCTGCAACGCGCTGGAAGAGGCGCTGAAATCCGACGAACCCGGCAAGATCAAGGGCGCGGTGCAGAACCTGACCGATGCGGCGATGAAGCTGGGCGAGGCGATCTACAAGGCGCAGGCCGCCAAGGGCGAGGCCCCCGACATGGACGAAGACGGTCCGCGCGATGTTGATGACGACATCGTCGATGCCGACTTCGAAGACATGGGCGACAACAAGCGCAAATAAGCGCCGGAACATCGGGGACGGGCCACCAGATCGTTCGTGTGGCCCGTTCTCTTGTTCCCGCAGCGGAGTTCTGCAATGGCAAAACGCGATTTCTACGAGGTTCTCGGGGTGCAAAAAGGCGCCTCGCCCGAGGAGATCAAAAAAGCCTATCGCGCCAAGGCAAAGGAACTCCACCCCGACCGCAATGCCGACAAGCCCGATGCCGAGGCCCAGTTCAAGGAAGTGAACGAGGCCTATGACGTGCTCAAGGATGCCGAGCGCAAGGCCGCCTATGACCGTTTCGGTCATGCGGCCTTTGAGGGCGGCATAGGTGGTGGCGGTGGCGGGCCGCGCGGTGGCGGTTACGGCCAGAACGGCGATTTTGCCTCGGCTTTCTCGGATGTCTTCGAGGATCTGTTTGGCGATTTCATGGGCGGGCGCGGCGGCGCCGGTGGTGCCCGTTCGCGTGCGACGCGCGGCTCGGACCTGCGCTACAACATGCGGGTGACGCTGGAAGAGGCCTACAAAGGGGCACAGAAAACCATCACCGTTCCCGGCTCGGCCAGTTGCACCGCCTGCAATGGCACCGGGGCCGAGGGCGGCGCCGAGCCGCAAACCTGCCCGACCTGTTCCGGTCTGGGCAAGGTCCGGGCGCAAAACGGCTTTTTCACCGTGGAACGTACCTGCCCGACCTGTGGCGGTCAGGGGCAGGTGGTCAAGAACCCCTGCCGGGCCTGCCATGGCGCCGGACGGGTGGAAAAGGAACGCACGCTGAGCGTGAACATTCCGGCGGGGGTGGAAACGGGCACCCGCATCCGGCTGGCCGGCGAGGGCGAGGCGGGGCTGCGCGGTGGCCCGGCCGGGGATCTCTATATTTTTATCGAAGTGCGGGACCACGCGATCTTTCAGCGCGACACCATTCACCTGTTTTGCCGGGTTCCGGTGTCGATGGCGGCAGCGGCCTTGGGCGGCGAGGTGGAAGTGCCCACCATCGACGGTGGCCGCTCGCGCGTGAAAATACCGCAAGGCAGCCAGTCCGGCCGGCAAATGCGGCTGCGAGCCAAGGGGATGCCGGCCCTGCGCGGCGGCGGGGTCGGCGATATGGTCATCGAACTGGCGGTGGAAACCCCGGTGAACCTGACCACCCGGCAAAAGGAACTTCTGCGCGAATTCGAAAAGATCGGCGCCGAGAACAACCCCGAGGGGGCCTCGTTCTTCCAGAAGGTGAAAAGCTTCTGGGATGGCATGAAAGGCTGAGCCGGGTTGCCACCGACGGCAAGATGATCCGGGGCGCCTGCGGGCGCCCTTTTCGTCTTGGGCGGCGATAAGGCGTTAACGCTTTTTTCACCAGGTTTGCCGCAATCTGGCGCCATGAAACCCCGTGCCCACACCCTCGCCGAGCCAGGCTTGCCACTTTTTGGCGGCTCCGACGAGGCCGAGCCCCTGGCCCTGCCCGGCGCGCGGCTGCCGTCCTACATCGCCGACCACCGGGCGCGGCTGCGGCAGCGGTTCCTCGATGGGGGCGCGGCGGCGCTGCCGGACTACGAATTGCTGGAGCTGGTGCTGTTCCGCGCCCTGCCACGGCAGGATGTAAAGCCCCTGGCACGGCGGCTGATCGATACGTTCGGCAATTTCGGACAGGTGCTTTCGGCCACACCCGCAAGGCTGGCCGAGGTGGCGGGGGTCGGTGCGGCGGTGGTGCAGGAGCTGAAGATCGTCGAGGCGGCGGCACAGCGGCTGGCACGGGCGCGGGTGATGCACCGTCCGGTTCTGTCATCCTGGACGGCGCTGCTCGACTATTGCCATACGGCCATGGCGCACCGCCCGACCGAACAGTTTCGCGTGCTTTTTCTCGACCGCAAGAACGTGCTGATTGCCGATGAGGAACAGGCACGGGGCACGGTGGATCATGTGCCCGTTTATCCGCGCGAGGTGGTCAAGCGGGCGCTCGAACTGGATGCTTCGGCGCTGATCCTGGTGCACAATCACCCGTCGGGTGACCCGACCCCTTCCGAGACCGATATTGCGATGACCGGGCAGATCCGGCGGGGCGCAGAGGCGCTGGGCCTCGTGCTGCACGACCATCTGGTGATCGGCCGGGAACGCGAGCTGAGCTTTCGTGCCGAGGGGCTGCTGTAGCGGGGCCTAGTTCGACGCCACCGCCATCGGGAAATCCGGCAGGGCCATCACCACGCCGCCATCAAGCCCGCCAGCGGAGCCTTCGCAATCGGGCATGGCAAGACGCAGCGGCACCATGGCTTCGGGTTTGCCGGCCACCAGACGCCGGACCTCGGCGCCAAGATCCTGGCCACAGTTTGCCGCGCTGACCGTTGCATCGAGTTCGAGGCGGATATCGTTCATTGCCGCCGGCGCGGAATAGATCTGCACCTGTCCGCCCGTGGCCGCGTCGTCATAGGCGACCATCCAGCCCCCCAGCGTGGTATCGGCGCCGCGGGGCGACAGGCTGTTCACATCGCCCGCATCCCCATAGCCAGAGCCATACTCAAAGGCATGAAGCCGAAAATCGGCTGGGCCTTGCCACGACAGGGCAATGCGGTTGACCGCTGCCAGATCGTTCACCGGCTGGCTTGCCGACAAGATCGTGCCATCGGGCAGATCGACCTCGAACAGCGCCACCTCGGCCAGCGCCGGTATCAGGCCGCTCCAGTCGCCGCGCTCTGACAGTTGCACCGGCAGCGAAAGGCCCTCGTGGCGGATCGTGACCTGCTGCTCGGCATGGCAGGGCGCCGACAGCGAGACCGTCACCGAGGCCGAAGCCCCCGCCACGACACCGATTTGCGGCATTTCGCAACCGGGCGCAAAACCTGCAACCGGGCTACTGTCATCGGAGGGAAGCGGCCCAAGGCCGGGATCATCGGCAAGGCCCTGCATCTGCGGCATCGCGGGAAGCTGCGGTATCCCCTCGATCTGCAGGCCGGTCACCTTGGCCGGGGCCAGCGCGGGCTCGACATTGGCCACCTGCTGCACATTGGCCAGATCGAAGCGGGCCTGCAACTCGGGGGCGGGGGCCTTTGCACGCAAACCGAATTGCGTGGGGTTTTGCATCACATGCCCGGTCGCCGCCGCCAGCACGAAGGTGGTTCCCACCATGATGATCTTGTGAAGGGGCTTCATCTGCATCTCCCGCTCTTCGACTTGGCTCACCCTAGCGGGCGATAGCGGCAAAGCTTGGGCCGGAAAGCGGCATTGTTTCCGCCCGTACCGCGACGACGCGGGCCGATATTTCGATAAAATACGCTTAAAATGCCCCAGATATGCGCAGGGCGGCCCAGGCATTGCCCGGACCGCCCCGATTGTGCCGCAATTTCGTCAGACCAGACGACCGTGGCAATGTTTGAACTTTTCGCCCGAACCACAGGGACAGGGGTCGTTGCGGGCCGGGTCACCCCAGGTGGCCGGGTCCGATTCGACAAAGCCCGGCTTGGCCTGCGGGTTCGGCACGGTGGCGGGCTCAGGCATCGCCCCGCCCATCTGCTGCGCCAACATCGCCGCGCGTTCCTCTTCGGTCAGCGGGCGGATCTGCGCCAGGCGCTTTGTCACCTCGAAACGCAACCCGTCCAGCATGGTTTCAAACAGCTGGAACGCCTCGGTCTTGTATTCCGACAGCGGGTCACGCTGCGCATAGCCGCGGAAACCGACCACCGAACGCAGATGCTCAAGCGTCACCAGATGCTCGCGCCATTTCGTGTCGATGGTCTGCAGCAACACCTGCTTTTCGATGACCCGCATGGTTTCGGCGCCAAAACCATCGGTTTTCTGCGCCATATAGGCATCGGAGGCGGCCACGATCCGCTCGCGCAGGGCCTCCTGGTCAACGCCTTCCTCGGCAGCCCAGACCGCCACCGGCAGTTCCATGTTGATCTGTTCGATCAGCGCCAGTTGCAGCCCGCTGCTGTTCCATTGATCGGCGTAGGTCTTGCGCGGCGCATGATCGTCGATCAGGTCATCGATCACCTGAAGCCGCATGTCGCGGGCAATCTCGGCAATATCGTCGGTTTCCATGATCTCGCGGCGCTGGCTGAAGATCGCCTTGCGCTGGTCGTTCATCACATCGTCGAACTTGAGCAACTGCTTGCGCATGTCGAAGTTGCGGCCTTCAACCTTGGCCTGCGCGCGTTCGAGCGATTTGTTCACCCAAGGGTGAATG
>CAZPWV010000206.1:0-1127 GCA_964590825.1 uncultured Rhodobacter sp.
TGCACATCTTTGCCAGTTGCCCGGCGCCGCTGTCGCCCAGCCGGCGGCAGATCTTGGCATAGGCGGCAATCACCGGCGCGGCGGCCTCGTAATCGGCCAGGCTGCCGCCGCACATCACCGACAGCACGCCGTTTTCCGCCCCCGCCTGCCCGCCCGAAACCGGCGCATCGACAAAGCCCAGCCCGGCCTGAGCCGCAACCGCCGCCAGTTCGCGCGTGACCGCCGCCGAAACCGTGGTGTGATCGACAAGAACCGCCCCCGGATGCATCCCGGCAAAGGCCCCTTCGGCGCCAAGGCAAACCGCCCGCAGATCATCGTCATTGCCCACGCAGGTCATGACGAAATCGGCTCCCGCGGCGGCCCCGGCCGGGCTGGGCGCCCGTGCGCCGCCGTGTTGATCCACCCAGACTTCGGCCTTGGCGGGGCTGCGGTTGTAAACGGTCACCGCATGGCCCTTGGCCGCCAGATGCCCCGCCATCGGAAAACCCATCACCCCAAGACCCAGAAATGCCACCTTCGCCATTGCACCCTCCCGCAGCGCCAGTTGCGCGTTGAACATTTTCGCTTGCTGACTTAGTAACGCCTGCGCCTGCCCCGTCAACCGGTGCCACGGCCGGGCCTGCCTGCCCGCCGTCGCACCGCCTCCGAACCCGCAACTTCGCGCCCGCACCGAGGGACTTGTATGTATCGTCTGTTTCGCTGGATGGTCCGCCTCGTTTCCGCCGCGCTGATTGCGGCCATGCTGGCGGCTTTGGGCCTGTGGTATTTCGCCGCGCGGTCGCTGCCCGATTACAATGCCAGCTATGCCCTGAGCGGAATTTCCGCCCCGGTCGAGATCGTGCGCTCGACCGAAGACGTTCCGCATATCTTCGGCGCGACCGATGCCGATGTGTTCTTTGCCCTCGGTCTGGCCCATGCGCAGGACCGGCTTTGGCAAATGACGCTGCTGCGCCGCACCGTGCAGGGCCGGCTCAGCGAGTTGTTCGGCGCCCGGACGCTGAAAACCGACGAACTGATGCGCAGGCTCGATCTTTATGGTGCGGCGCGGGCCTCGCTCGATGCCCAGGATGCCCCCACGCGCACGGCTTTGACGGCCTATGCGCGCGGGGTGAATGCCTGGATCGAAC
>CAZPWV010000206.1:1137-4578 GCA_964590825.1 uncultured Rhodobacter sp.
GGTCAATGCCGGGGCGCTGGGGCGGGGCGCACCCGAGTTTTTCCTGGTCAAGTCCGCGATCGCCTATTGGACCGAGACGGATTCGCTGGCGCTGCTCAAGCTGATGGCGGCGCAGACCGCCAGCCAGGTCGAAACCGAGGTGCTGCGGGCGCGGCTATCGCTCCTGGGTCAGGGCTGGGTGGACGATCTGATGCCGGCGGTGCCCGGTGCCGGGGTGATTGCCCTGCCCGATTATGCGGCGCTGTTTCCGGCGGTGGCGCGGTCGTCGCGGCTGGCCGAGGCCGAAGGGGTGTTGTCGCCCTTTGGCCGGCGTGCGATGGCCGGGGCCTCCAATGCCTATGCCGCCGCGCCCAGCCGTTCGGCGGCGGGCGGCTCGCTTTTGGCCAATGACCCGCATCTGCCGTTTTCGGCGCCCTCGCTTTGGTATCTGGCGCGGCTGGAACTGCGCAGCGGCGGCGTGATCGGCGCCACCATCCCCGGCATTCCCGCCATTCTCAGCGGGCGCAATGCCGATCTGGGTTGGGGCATCACCGCCTCTTATGCCGATGACCAGGATCTGTTCGTCGAAGAGCTCGACCCCGCCAACCCCGAGCGCTACCGCACCCCTGCGGGCTATGCCGAATTTCGCACCCGCAAGGTGATCGTCGAGGTGAAGGACGCCACCCCGATCACCCTCACCCTGCGCTGGACCGACAACGGCCCGGTGCTGCCGGCGGGGCATTTCAACCTTGCCACGGTCACCCCCCCCGGCGCGGTGATGAGCCTTGGCTGGACCGCGCTTTCCCCCGCCGACACTTCGATGAGCGCGGCGCTGGCGCTGATGCGGGCGCGCAGCGTCGAGGCGGCGGTGGCGGCGGGCGAGCGTTTCCTTGCCCCCTCGGTCAACCTGATCCTGGCCGATCAGACCGGCGTCGGCATGGTGACGCTTGGCGCCCTGCCCCGGCGCGACCCGGCCCATGCCACCAAGGGCCGGATGCCGGCCCCCGGCTGGCTGGCGGCGAACCGCTGGCAGGGGCGGCTGCCCTATGCCAGCGCCCCGCGCGTGCTGGCCCCCGGCGGCGGGATTGTCATCAACACCAACAACAAGACCATTGAACGCTCGTTTCCCGAACATGTCAGCTACGATTGGGGCGACAGTCAGCGGGTGGCGCGGCTGACCCGTCTGATGGGCGAACGCGAGGTGCATTCGCGCGAAAGTTTCATTGCCGCGCAGCTCGATACGGTCTCGCCCGCCGCGCGTGGCCTTTTGCCGCTGCTGGGGGCCGATCTGTGGTTCACCGGCGCCGCCGCCCCCGAAGGCACACCCGAGCGCCTGCGCCAGCGTGCGCTCGACCTGCTGGCGGCCTGGGATGGTGACATGAACGAACATCTGCCCGAGCCGCTGATCTATGCCGCCTGGATGCAGGCCTTTCAAAGCCGGGTGATCCGCGAATTTCCGCATCTTGAGCCGTTGTTTCTGGAACGCGTGCTGCGCAATACCGGCGGCGCCGGGCGCTGGTGCGACGTGATGCAATCGGCGCCGGTTGAAAGCTGCACCGACATTGCCCGTTCGGCCCTTGATGCGGCGCTGCTCGGGCTGAGCGAAACCTACGGTCCCAAACTTGAAAGCTGGCGCTGGGGCGATGCCCATGAGGCACGCCATGACCATGCGGTGCTGGGCAAGAACCCGCTGACGGGCTGGCTGATGAACATCCGTCAATCCACCTCGGGCGGGGATTTCACCCTCAACCGTGGGCTGAGCGCGGGAACCGGCCCGGACCCCTTTGCCAATGTTCACGGTGCAGGCTATCGCGGCGTCTATGATTTTGCCGACCCGGACAGCTCGGTTTTCATCATTGCCACCGGGCAGTCCGGCCACCCGCTCAGCCGCCATTACGACGATCTGTCCGAACTGTGGCGGCGGGGCGAATATGTGCCGATGTCGCTGGACCCGGCCCTGGCCCGCGCCGCCGCCTCGGGGATCACCCGGCTGCAACCGCTGTCCGCCGAAACCGCGCCCGACTAGGCCCGGACGCCCGCCGCAGCAAGGGCCCCGGACCTGGCACCAAACAGGTGTCAGCTCTGGCCTTAGCCCTGCCGAAAGCGTTGCCGCTGCGAGCTGGACCAGTTGACCTCGATCTCCCAGCCGGTTTCGCCCTGCCGCTCGGACCGCACCACGCCCTCCTGATGCAGCCAGGCATGGGCGCGGCCTTCGGCAAAGGGCAGAACCAGCCGGTCATCGAAACGCTCTTCGCCCAGCCGCGTTTCGATTGCCGCCACCAGCCCCGCCAGCCCCTCGCCCGACAGCGCCGAAACCGCCTGCACATCGGCACGCCGCGCATCCTGCGCCAGCAGCCCGGCACGGGTCGCCTCGGAAAGCGCGTCGATCTTGTTCCAGACCTCGATCAGCGCCACATCCTCGGCCACGCCAAGGCTTTCGAGGATCTCCCCCACATCCTCGGCCTGTTCCTCGGTTTCGGGGTGGGCGACATCGCGCACATGCAAGATCAGATCGGCTTCCAGCACCTCTTCGAGCGTGGCCCGAAAGGCCGCCACCAGCTCGTGCGGCAGATCCGAGATGAACCCCACCGTGTCGGACAGGATCACCTTGCGCCCCGACGGCAGGGTCAGGCCGCGCATCGTCGGGTCGAGCGTGGCGAAAAGCATGTCCTTGGCCAACACATCGGCCCCGGTCATGCGGTTGAAAAGCGTTGATTTTCCGGCGTTGGTATAGCCGACCAGCGCAATGATGGGAAACGGCACCTTGCGCCGCGCGGCGCGGTGCAATTCGCGGGTTTTCACCACTTTGGCCAATTGCCGGCGCAGCCGGATCACCTGATCGTCAATGGCACGGCGGTCGGCCTCGATCTGGGTTTCCCCCGGACCGCCGACAAAGCCGAAGCCGCCGCGCTGCCGCTCCAGATGGGTCCAGGCCCGCACCAGCCGGGTGCGCTGATACGAAAGCGCCGCCAGTTCCACCTGCAACACCCCCTCGCGGGTGCGGGCGCGGTCGGCAAAGATCTCGAGGATCAGCCCGGTGCGATCCAGCAGCTTGACGCCCCATTCCTTTTCCAGGTTGCGCTGCTGCACCGGCGTCACCGCGCCATCGACCAGCACCAGGTCAACCTCGGCGGCCTGCATCCGGTCCTTCAGCTCGGCCATCTTGCCGGTGCCGAACAGATGCCCGGCATGGGGTTTGGGCAGGCGTACCACCTCCTGGCCCATGATCTCCAGATTGGGCAAGGCGCTCGCCAGCGCAACCGCCTCGGCCAGCCGCAAGGCCGGCTCGCGGCGGCTTTCCACGGCTTTCAGGTCCGGGTGCAGCACCCAGACCCGCGTTGGCCGTTCGTGTGAGAGGACCGGGTCGCTCAGTCTTCGCCCTCGTAAAGCGAGATCGGCGCCCCCGGCATGATGGTCGAGATCGCGTGTTTATAGACCAGCTGCGATTGCCCGTCGCGGCGC
>CAZPWV010000207.1:0-324 GCA_964590825.1 uncultured Rhodobacter sp.
CCGGTCTGGTGATCGGCATGGGCTTTGCGGCGGTGGCGCTTTATCTGGCGCGGCGCAATGCCATCGGGCCGCGGGTGCTGATTTTTGCCTCGGGCGTGGGCTTTGCGGTGGCGCTTGGATGGGGGCTGACCTTTGGCCTGGCGCAGGTGGCGTTTGAGCCGGTTTCGGTCAGTTCGGCCACCTTCTCGGGGCCGTCGGCCAGCACCTTGATGTTCTTTCTCACCCAAGATCCGGTGCTGGATTTTGACATCGGACTGGTGCCGGGGGTGTTTTTGGGGGCCTTTCTGGCCGCCGCACTCACCCGCGAACTGGAGTTTCAGGGCT
>CAZPWV010000207.1:334-4529 GCA_964590825.1 uncultured Rhodobacter sp.
GACAGGCGGCTCGATCTTTGTCGCCACCGCCTGGCTGGCACTTTTGTGCATGTGGATCGGCGCCGGGATCACCGATTATCTGGTCGATCAGACGCGGGGGCGCAGCACTGCCCCCGCCTGCTGAGCGGCCCTACTCGAATTCCATCTCGGCAAAGACCACGCCGGCATTCTTGGTGGCCAGTTCCTCGTAGGTATCGAGGTGCTTCCAGGCCGATTGATCGACGTAATAGGCCCCGGCCAGATCGCCGCCTTGCTCGAGATGGGCGCCGATCTTGGCCCGCAGATCGGCCAGATAGTCGCGCGTGTAGCGGGTGACCTGCGCAAGGTTGGTGGGGTGGCCGTGGCCCGGAATGACATAGGTGGGGGCCATCGGCATCAGCTTTGTCTCCCAGGTCTCGATCCAGCAACTGGTGCAGGTATCGGCGAAGATCGGCGGCATCCGCTCATGAAAGGCGATGTCACCGGCAATCATCATGCCCCATTGCGGCAGCCAGACCTGCGTATCGCCGGGGCTGTGGGCCGGGCCAAGGTGCAGAACCTCGACCGTCACCCCGCCCATTTCGATCACCTTCTTGTCGGTGAAGGTCTCGGTCGGCTCCACAATCACCGTGCCTTCGGCGTTCTCGCGGGCATAGGCTTTCAGGCTGGCCAAGCCCTGCGGGGCGGTATCGGCAAATTCGGCCGCCGCCTCTTCATGCGCCAGAATCGGCACGCCCAGCGCCGCCCAGTAGCCATTGCCCAGCATCGCATGGCCCTGTCCGTTTTCGTTGATGACCAGCTTCACCGGCTGATCGGTCACCGCCCTGATCTCGCTATGCAGCGCCTCGGCCAGCTTGCTCGAGGCACCGCCGTTGATGACGATCACCCCGTCTTCGGTGACGATGAAGCTGAGGTTGTTGTTGTGGCCGGCGTTTTCATAGCTGGGCGGCGCGGTGGCACCGATGGCGGAAAACACATGCGGGATCACCTCGACCGGTTTCGAATAAAGCACCGATTGCGGGTATTGGTCGGGGATGTCCTCCGAGGCCAGAACGGGCAAAGCCAGCGCCGGCAGCGCGGCAAGTGTTGCAAGCAGCGTGAAATGCGGGCGCATCATTCCTCCACGAAACGGTAGGTGCCATTGGATTTTTCGGCCCGGCCAATGCCGCCGCCGGGCAGGTGATAGCCCACCAGCCGCATCTGGCCGTGGCTGATCTGGTCCAAGAGCGCCAGCCGGGTGGCGGCCGCGGCGGGGCCATCCTGATCGGAACCCGAGGCCCAATCGGGGCGTTCGAAGGCAACGTGGTGGTTGCCCAGCGCATCGCCCACCACCATGACGCTTTCGCTGCCCTGACGCAGCTCATAGGCCATGTGGCCGGGCGAGTGCCCCGCCGTCAGCCGCGCCGCCACGCCGGGCAGAACCTCCTCGCCATCGCGCAGAAAGCGCATCTTGTCGGCCACCGCATCCAGCCGCCGCGCCGCGCCAACAGCAAATGTGGTGCGCGCCGCACCGATCGTGGTCACCGTTTCCGGATTTGTCCAATAGTCGAATTCGGCCTGCCCGATCAGCAGTTCGGCATTGGGAAACACCGGTTCGTCGAATTCATCGAGCAACCCCCAGATATGATCGGGGTGGGCATGGGTGAAAACCACATGCGTGACCTCCTCGAGGGTCAGGCCCAGCGCCTCGAACGCCTGCATCAACTTGCCGGCCGAGGGCTGAAAATCGGGGCCGGAGCCGACATCGAACAGCACCGTATTGGTGCCGTCGCGCATCAGCGTGACATTGCACGGCGGCGTCAGAACATCGGTAGGCAAGCCGTATTTCGTAACGATTTCCTGCATTTCCGCCTGCGGCATCCCGCCCAGGATGAAATCACCGGGCAGCGTCAGCGTGCCGTCGGACAGGGTATCGATGCGCATCTCCCCCAGGCTCAGCGAGGCTCCCGCCCACAGGCGTTGCGGCGCAAGTGGCAGGGCAAGGGCGGCGGCGGCACAGGCCAGGATACGGCGACGGGTCAGCATTTGGATCATCCTTTGCAAGACGGGCGGCCCGTGCCGGACCGCCCGGAGTGGTTCAGCCAAAAATGTCGGCGGTGATGCCGGCATACCAGCCAAGGCTTTCTTCATAGGTGGCCTTGCGCAGCCCGGCATCTTCGCCGGTTTGCGAAATGAAGCTTTCCACCGAGGCGATCTTTTCGGCGGTGGGCTCGTAAGAGGCCCCCACCTTCACCCCGTCCTCGGGCGCAATCAGCGACCAGCAGGTGTTGGAGTATTTCGCCGGGAAGACGCGCGAGCCAAGCAACTCGCCGCGAATGGTCATGGCCGCAACCTTGGCCTGGCTATTGGCGGAAAAGGCCGATTTCGGCATGTCGCCCTGCGCCGAGGCATCGCCCAGCACAAAGACGTTGTCATCGAGCTTCGACTTCATCGAGGCCGGGTGAACGGGGGCCCAGCCGGCCGCGTCGGTCACCCCCGCCAGCGCCGCCAGTTTGCCCGCGATCTGGCCCGGAATGACGTTGCAGCAATCGACCTTGGTCACCTCGCCATCGACCACGACTTCCATCGTGTCGGGGCGCACTTCGACGGCATTGCCGCCAAATTCAGGGCCGATCCAGCTCACCATGCCATCGTAATGCTTCGCCCAGCCCTCCTCGAACAGCGCCTGTTTGGAGAACTTGTCCTTGGGGTCCAGCACAAGAATTTTCGCGGTGGGGTTTTTCGCCTTCAGCACATGGGCGATCATCGAGATGCGCTCATAGGGGCCGGGCGGGCAGCGGTAGGGGTTGGGGGGCGCCACCATGGCAAAGGTGCCGCCCGCGGGCATCGATTCCACCATCTTTTTCAAAAGCTGGGTCTGCGGCCCGGCCTTGTAGGCATGGGGCATGATCTCGGCATGGCTCTCCACCGACCAGCCCGCCACCGAACCATCCTTGAAATCAATGCCGGGGGCGATCACCAGCCGGTCATAGCCCAGCACCTGCCCGCCCTTGAGCGTGACGGTCCTTGCCGCGCGGTCCACGCCCGTGGCCATGTCGTTGATGACACTCACACCGCCCGAGGCGAGCTTTTCGTAGCCATGTTGCAGGCTCTCGAATTCGCGGAATCCGCCGATATAGAGGTTGGAAAAGAAGCAGGTGGTATAGACCGGGTTGGCCTCGATCAGCGTGATGTCAAGCCCGCCGCCGCCATCCTTGGCCAGGTAGCGCGCCACCGTGGCGCCACCCGGCCCGCCGCCGATCACCACCACGCGCGGCTTCGTTTGCCCCCAGACCCTGGGGGCCGACAAAAGCGCCCCCGTGGCAATGGTGGTTCCCAGAAAATTGCGTCTGTTCAGGACCATGGCATTTCCTCCCTTTGCCGGTTCCAAGGCGGCGGTTGGCTCCGCCCGCCGGTTATTCAAGCGTCGCGAAATAGGCCGCCAGCGCGGCGATTTCGTCATCGGCCAGCCGCCCCGCCATCATCTGCATCACCGGATGGGGACGGAGCTTCTGCTTGTAGGCATGCAGCGCCGCGACAAAATCTTCCTCGGGCCATTGCGTGATCGAGGGAATGCCCTGATCGGAGCCATCCTTCTGGTGGCAGGTGCTGCATTCAGCCGAGAGATATTCGCCAAAGGCCGGATCGCCCTCGATCGCCAGCACCTCGGGCGCAAGATCTGGCTGGGTCTTGCGCGCGGTGGGCTCGGCCTCGGGAATGTCGCGCGGCTTGTCGGACCATTCGCGGATGAAGGCCAACAGGTCGGCGCGTTTTTGCGCGTCATCGAGCCCCCTGAAGGCCATGCGCGTGCCCGAAACCAGCGCCCTGGGGTTTTCGATGTAAGGGTCGAGGGTGTCGAGCGTCCAGGTCAGCCCATCGGCGCCCATCCGCGCCATAGCCTTGGAATAGGCAAAGCCCGCAATCGAGCCGGCGCGGCGGCCAAAAAGCCCGTTCAGCCGTGGCCCGACGCGGTTTTGCGCCCCTTCGCCAATCTGGTGGCAGGCCTTGCAATGCAGCGTGAACAGCTTGGCGCCGTGTTCGGCATCGCCAATTTCGGCCGCCGCCAAAGGCAAAGCCATGGCGGCGGCGCAAAGAACCCCGGCGAGGAGGACACCGGGGCGCATGTTCAGCCCCCCGAAAGCGGTGGCAGCGTGCCACCCGGCTTGCCGTTCTCATCCATCGGCGTCACCTTGAGATCGGCGGCGCGTTTGGTGATTTTCGGCGCTGCGGGCAGGCA
>CAZPWV010000208.1:0-4528 GCA_964590825.1 uncultured Rhodobacter sp.
GTGCCCGAGGTGATCGCCCATGATTTCCGCGCCGCCGGCCATGATGCGGTGGTGCTCAAACTGGTGGGCGACCTGGGCGGGCAGGCCGACGAATCCGCCGTGCGGGCCCGGTTTCAGCAAGCCCTGCGCGAGGCTGCGCATCTGGTGGCGCTGAACTGAACCCGGCCCGGCGACCGATCACCGCATGACCCGCGCCCCCCGGCCCTCCGGGGGGCTTGGCCATACCCGCCCGCGACAGCGCCTCCTCCCCGCCATCGTCTCCGTTGCGAACCTGCCCGAGGCGGCACTTGCCGCGCCTTTTTGAACGCGCACCCCCGACATCGCGCCGCCGACATCGCGCCCCCGACATCGCGCCCCTGCCTCCCGTCCCCGACCCGTCGCCGCAGGCCAACAGGGTTAAGCCCCGGCCAACCATGGCGTCAGAAATCCGGCCCCGCTCCGGCCCGGCCTTAACCCGATGCTTACCGCGCCGGTTCACTCTGGCCACGGGTTGTGGGGAGTGGGTCATGTCCGGTCATCGTTTCAGCTTTCGGTCCGCTTCGGCGGGCGCAACGGCCGCGGCGGGGGTGCGGGTGCTGTCCCCGCGGGCGGGGCTGCGCCTAGGCGCGGCGCTGCGCCGGCAGATCCTTGGGATCGGGCTTGTCGTGGCGTTTCTCTGGGCGCTGCGCGACCGGGTGGCCAGCCTCGATCCCGCCGCCATTCTGGCCGCTTTCGCGCAGGTCAGCGCGGCGCAATGGGCGGTGGCGATCCTTGCCACCTTCCTGAGCTTTGCCGCGCTGGCGCAATATGATGCGCTGATCCACCGGATGCTGGCCACCGGCACCGATCCGCGCGCCGCCCGCCGCGCCGGCTGGGCCGCCATCGCGCTGTCGCAGACCATCGGATTCGGTCTGGTGTCCGGGGCGCTGGTGCGCTGGCGGATGCTGCCCGCAACCTCGCTGGCGCAGGCCACGAAGATCACCGCCACCGTCGCCGCCACTTTTCTGGCGGCCTGGGCGGTGCTGACGGCGCATGTGCTGTTGCTGGTTCCGGTCCGGCTGCCTGGCCTGCCGCTGCTGGCGGTGCAGGGGCTGGCGCTGTTCGGGCTGGTGCTGGGGGGTGGGCTGGGGCTGGCCGCGCTGATCCGCCCGGCGCTGCGGCTGGGCCGGTTCACCCTGCGCCTGCCGCCGCTGGCGGTGGCCGGGCGCATTCTGGCGCTGGCGGCGCTGGATACCGGGCTGGCGGCGCTGGCGCTCTGGGCGCTCTTGCCCGCCGGGGCGGAGCTGCCGCTGCTGGCGCTTTACCCGGCCTTTCTGCTGGCCCTGGGGGCGGGGTTCGTGTCGGGCACGCCGGGCGGGGTCGGCCCGTTCGAGATCACCCTTGTCACGCTCTTGCCGGGCACTGCGGCGCCGGACCTGCTGGCGGCCATCCTGGGCTGGCGGGTGGTTTATTACGCTGCGCCGGCGGCGCTGGCGATGGCGCTGGTGGCGCTGCGCCCCGGTGCTGCGGTGGCGGCGGGGCACAACCGGCTGCTGCCCCCCGCCGCAAGGCCCACACCACGGCTGGCCCATCTGCTCGGGGCGGCGCACCAGGCCGAACTGGGGCTGCTCCGGCAGGGCGAACACGGCGTCTGGCTGACCGCAGGAGCACAGGGCGGCTGGATGGTGGGGCGCAGCCCGCAGGCGCTGGTGGCGCTGCTCGACCCGTTCGGCACGGCCTCGGTTGCCGCGCTCCTGCCCGAGTTGCGCCGCCTTGCCCGCGACGAGGGCCGCCTTGCCTGCCTCTACAAGATCTCGCCACGCATCGCCGCACAGGCCCGTGCGGCTGGCTGGGTGGTGGCGCCCGTGGCCAGCGAGGTCTGGCTTGATCCGCGCCGCTTCACCGTTGAATCGGCGGCCCGCGCCGGGCTGCGGCGCAAGCTGCGCAAGGCACAAAAGGCCGGGCTGCGCGTCGAAACCCGCTGCGGACCGCTCGGCGCAGCCGAAGCCGCCGCCCTGCCGGCGCTGGCCAGGGCCTGGGCGCAGGCCCGCGGCGGCGAACGGGGGTTTTCGATGGGCCGCTTTGCGCCCGACTATCTGGCCGGGCAGATGCGGATGCTGGCCTGGCACAATGGCGCCCTTGCGGGCTTTGCCAGCTTTCATGCCAATGCCGCCGAATGGGTGCTGGACCTGATGCGCCCGGCCGCCGATGCCCCCGATGGCACGATGCAGGCGCTGGTGGCCGAAGCCGTTGCCGAGGCGGCACGGCGCGGTGTGGCGCGGCTGTCGCTGGCCGCCCTGCCGCCGCTGGCCGCGGGCATCGATGGCCCCGCCGCCCATATCTGGCGCCAGGCCGAGAAAGGGGCCGGCGCGGCCGGGCTGCGCCAGTTCAAGATGAGTTTTGCGCCGCAGCTGTCGGCCCGCTACATCGCCGCCCCGTCGCGCGCGGCACTGGCGCTGGCGGCGGCCGACATTGCCCGCACCATCCACCGCCCGCCGCCCTTGCCCGCCGCACCGGCCGGTGCACCGGCCGCCGCAGTGGCCGCCGCAGTGGCCGCCGCGGTGGCGCAGCCCGGCCCAACTCTGATCGGCCCAGCTCTCGCCGGCCGCTCCGGCGCCGCCGATGCAACCGGCTCATGATCTTCCTGCACAGAAGGAATTTGCACTTTTCACCGCTGCGTGGCAGGAGAGAACCGGATTCCGGCACAGGAAAGGCCCCAGATGTCGAACACGCTCTCCCGCCTGCTGAAGGCACGCGACTGGCTTCTTGCCGATGGTGCGACGGGCACCAATCTTTTCAACATGGGGCTGTCTTCGGGCGAGCCGCCGGAACTGTGGAATGCCGATCACCCCGCGCGGATCGCGAAGCTCTACAGCTTCGCCGTGGAGGCCGGATCGGATCTGTTCCTGACCAATTCCTTCGGCGGCAATGCCAGCCGGCTGAAACTGCACAATGCCCAAAGCCGGGTGCGCGAACTCAACCGCCTGGCCGCCGAAATCGGCCGCGAGGTCGCCGACAAGGCGGGCCGGCCGGTCGCCGTTTGCGGCTCGATCGGGCCGACCGGCGACATTTTCGCGCCGATGGGCACGCTGACGCATGAGCTGGCGGTGGAAATGTTCCACGAACAGGCCGAGGGGCTGAAAGAGGGCGGCGCCGATGTGCTCTGGGTGGAGACCATCTCTGCCCCCGAAGAGTTCAAAGCCGCCGCCGAGGCCGCGCGTCTGGCCGGCATGGACTGGTGCGGCACGATGAGCTTTGATACCGCCGGGCGCACGATGATGGGCGTGACCTCGGCGCAACTGGCGGCGCTGGTGGAAAAACTGCCCAACCCGCCGCTCGCCTTTGGTGCCAATTGCGGCGTCGGCGCCTCGGATCTGATGCGCACGATCATGGGCTTCGTCGCCTCGGGCACGGAACGGCCGATCATCGCCAAGGGCAATGCCGGCATTCCGAAATACCACGAGGGGCATATTCATTACGACGGCACGCCCGAATTGATGGGCGATTACGCCTGCCTTGCCCGCGATGCCGGCGCCACGATTATCGGCGGCTGCTGCGGCACCATGCCGGTGCATCTGAAGGCCATGCACGAAGCGCTCACCACCCGCCCGCGCGGCCCCCGCCCCTCGCTCGAGGAAATCTCGGCCCGGCTGGGCGGCTTTTCCTCGGCCTCCGACGGCACCGGCGATGATGAGGGCGGCCCGGCGCGGGAACGGCGCGGCCGCCGGCGCGGCTGACAAACCGCTGATTTTCGAGTATTTGGACCAAGAAGAAGCCCCATTTCTTCTTGGTTCAAATACTCATCTTCCGGATTTCAGAACAGCTCGAGCTGCCTGCCCGCGCGCGGCGGCGCGGCAAAGCGCGACAGATCCAGCACCGGCAGATCGCGGCTCAGGCTCAGCCGGCGGCACGACAGCGCGAACCGGCGCGACAGCAGCTCCGCCTCGACGCCCTCGCCCTCCATCCGGTGACCAAAGCGCGGATCGTTGAGAGCGCCGCCGCGAAAGGCGGCAATCGCCGCGAGCACCCGCTCGGCGCGGGCGGGGTAATGGCGGGCGAGCCAATCGGCAAAGAGCGGCGCCACCTCATGCGGCAGGCGCAGCGGAATATAGGCGGCAGCGCGCGCGCCCGCCCGCCGCGCCTCGGTCAGGATCGCTTCGAGCGCATGATCGGTCAGCCCCGGAATGATCGGCGCGGCCATCACCCGCACCGGAATTCCGGCACGGGCGGCCTCGCGGATCATTTTCAGCCGGGTTTGCGGCGCCGGGGCGCGGGGTTCCATTTTGCGGGCCAGGTCTTCGTCGAGCGTGGTCAGCGAAATGCCCAGATGCACGAGCCCGCGCGCCGCCATCGCGCCCAGCAGGTCGAGATCGCGCAGCACCCCTGCGCCGCGGGTGGTGATGCAGACCGGGTGGTTGAAGTCGCTCAGCACCTGCAACAGCCCGCGCATGATACCCCATTGCGCCTCGGCGGGTTGATAGGGGTCGGTTGCCGTGCCGATGGCGATCGGCGCCGGGCGATAGCCGCGTTTGCCCAATTCGCGGGCCAAAAGCGCGGGGGCCTCGGGTTT
>CAZPWV010000209.1:0-4063 GCA_964590825.1 uncultured Rhodobacter sp.
AACTGTCAAGAATGCTTCACATCTGCGCGAGAGCAACCGCCACTGCCCCGGTGCGCAGAAGGCCGCCGGTTTGTCCTGGCCAGACACCCTGCCTTGCCCTGCCCGACGGAATTCCCTTATTTCATGGGGTCCGCGCTTGATCGGCCGCGCCGCCTCCCTATATATGCCCAACCGTTCCCGTTAACGGTAACTAAATACAGGGGGCGGGGCGGCAAGCCATGCAGCCAATGCATATCTGCCATGTCTTGAAGGGCATATCGAATCGCCCCTCAAGCGCCCTAGATGGCCGCCACGCCAGGAAACGCAAGAGCAATAAAAGGACGGCATGATGCGCGATTTCGTTGACGGCTCCGCATTCAATTACGAGCAAGGGCAAAGGGCGCGCAAACTGTTTGCCGCCGTGGTTCTGGCCGCGCTCGACGATGCGATTGCCGATGACAAGAAATACGGCAACGGCCCCGAGCAGATCGCCCGCTGGGCACGCTCGCGCGATGGCCGCGAAGTGCTGTCTTGTGCCGGCATCGACCCGAACGAGCGGGTGGTGAAAGGGCTGATGGAATTCGTCTCGAAGGGCGTGCGCACCTCGGTGGCGCTGTCGCGCGAGGAAAGCGAGCGGCGCATGGCCGCCGAAGAGGCGGAAGCCGCCTGACCGACACGGTCCAAAGCCACCGGGCAAAGCCCGACCGGCTTGCCCCGACAATATCAGCGGCGCGCCCAGGGCGCGCCGTCTGCGTTCCGGCTATCCTCGATTCGCGCTATTCGAAATCCTGCCCCATCAGGGCGCGCTGAATTTCGCGGCGCACCAGCTTGCGCACGTTCTTGGTGATGCGCTCGCCAAGGGTGCCGCGCAGCTCCTCACGGATCAGTTGCGCCACCATCTCGCGCAGCATCTCTTCGTCGATCACCCCGTCTTCAAAGACCGAAACGGCGTCTTCGGCCAGCAGCCCATCGTCGAAGTCATCGTCCTCGGCAAGTTCGGCCCGCATCTCGTCGTAGCTCGAGCGCAGCGCCTCGGGCTCCTGCAACGCCTCGTCGGCATCGGCAAGGTGCAACCGCCGGGGGGCGCCGCGCCGCGCCAGGTTCAGCGTGGCCTCCGCCCAGTCCATCCCCGCGCCATCGGCACCGGCCCAGGCCGCATCATGCAGATCCGGGTCGATCCGGGCCGCCTCGTCGGGTTGTTCGGCCGCCTCCACTTCGGAAGCGAGCTCCATCGCCACACCGGCGCCCTGCACCGGGTCACGCGGTTGCGCCGGCGCATCGGCCCAGGCCAGAGGAGCATCCTCCGCGGCCTCGCCCAGATCGGTTTCGGCAAAGCTCTCGGGCAGATCCCGCAACGGGTCTGCCCCCTCGGCGGCAAAGGGATGGCCCTCTTCGGGTTCGAATTCGACCCCGCTTTCGGCCACCGCAGCCTCCAGTTCTGCAATCGTGCTTTCCAAACGCGTCAACTCGTCCCCCAGATCCGCCGTATCCGGCTCAGCCTCCGGTTCCGGCGCCACATCCGCTTGGTGCCAGGCCCCGTCAAGCGCACTCTCGGCATTCTCCAGCACCGCGCCAGAGCCGGCCAGCGCGGCCTCGGCCTCGGCCAGCAGTTCTTCCGCCTCGGTCATCGGCACCGGTTCCGCCGCGGTCTGCGCTTCGGACTTGGGCGCGGGATCGGCCCAGTCAACGGTCGCCGCCATGGTATCGTCGCCGACGGTTTCGGCCAGATCGGCCTGCGCCTCGGCCATATCCACCGTCTCCGCAGCCTCTGCCGCAGGGGGGCGCGCAAGGGTTTCGGCCTGGGGCGTTTCGGTTTGGGGCAGCTCCGCCGGGGGCGCCTCGGCCAGAGCCGGCGCCTGCGCGCTTGCCTCGGGCAGATCGTCTTCGGGCAGATCGGCCTCGGGCAGGGTCACGGCCGGCGCCGCATCCGCAGCGACATCGGACACCTCGGACACCTCGGACACCTCGGACACCTCGGACACCTCGGACACAGCCGATTCGGGCCCGTCCTCCGGGGCAAGCCGCGCCTGCACCGCAACGGGCGCCTCGGCCTCTTCCTCGGGCAGGAATTCGTCTTCATCCACGCGCTGCGCGGGGGTCAGCACAAGGCAATCGGCCTCGACCGATACTACCTTCGGCGTGCGATGCGGCACACCGCTGGGGCGAGGCAAACCCGCATCCTGCGACACAAGCCGCCGAATCGACGACAGCACATCTTCGATTTCGATATTCGTTCCGGGTTCAGACATCATGCCCCCAATCCTGCGATCCGGCTGCGACTCTGTCCAGCCCTTTGATGACAGCAGAAAAACCCACCCTCAGGCTGTGGCCCGAAAGAAGCGCAGGCCCACCCGATGAACGAATGTCGGCACACAAGAACTCAGTTCTTGCCGATCGCGCGCAGCACTCGGTCAAGGCTTTTGCCTTGCGAGCTGAGAGGCGCGTTCTGCACCGCGTTGTAATAGGCAGCGGGGTCATAGGTGGGGATCCCGAGCTTCAGGTCTTCTACCGTCAACAAACCCATAGCTGCTAATAGTTGATAATATGCTACCTGCAAATCGGCCTCGGACTGAATCCGCGACGCCCGCGCATCAAGCAGTTGCTGTTCGGCATCCAGCACATCGAGCGTGGTCCGGGACCCCAGCGTGGCCTCTTCCTTGACGCCCTGATAGGCGATATCGGCAGCCTGAATCTGTTCGTCATAAGCGCGGATCTGCGCACGATAAACTTCGATCATCGCATAGGAACTGGCCACCGCCTGCGCCACCTGCACCCCGGCCTGGCTCAGCCCCGCCCGCGCTTTTTCACGCATCGCCACCGCCTGACGATTGGCCGAGGCAATCGCGCCACCCGAATAGATGCGCTGACCAAGCTTGAGCTGCAAAGAGGTCGAAAGGCCGTGATCTTGCGGGTCTTGCAAGGTTGCCGTGCCCGACAGCGTGGGCATGTGCTGCGCCGCCGCCAGTTGCACCCCAAGATCGGCCGCCGCCACCTGATGTTGAACCTGCTTGATCGACGGGTGCTGGCGCAGCGCCGTTGCACTGGCCTCATCGACCGATTTCGGCAATGCCGGCGCCTTGGGCAACCGCGCCAGGCGCTCGGGGTAGTGACCGATTGCGGCCTTGTAGGCCTCGCGTGCGGCCTTGTATTGCCCCTGCGCCGCCGCCAGCGAAGCCCGTGCCCCGGCCAGCGAAGCCTCGGCTTGCGACACATCGGTGCGCGTCACCTCGCCCACGTCGAAACGATCCTGCGCAGCCTTGAGCTGTTCGGAAATCACCCGCACCGAATTTTCGTTGATCGCAACATTCTCGGCGGTGGCCTTGGCCTCGGCATAGGCCTGCACCGCCGACAAAAGCACATCCTGCTCGGTGGCCAACAGCGCGGCCCGCGTCGCCAGAACGGTTTCCTTCTGGATCCCGACATTCAGCTTGCCCCGGCCGAAATCGAAGATCGTCCAGCTCCAGGTCACCGCCAGCGCAGCCGAAAGCTCGCTCCATTCGCCGTCGCAGCCAGAAAAGAAGCCCGGAAAGTTGCAGCGCGCGGTTTCGAACTGTACACCCCAATCGACCACCGGGCGCAGCGTTGCCACCGCCCCGGCCACATCTTCATCGGCGGCGCGCAGGGTGGCGCGGTTTTGCTCCAGCAAGTGCGAATTCTTGTAGGCCGCCACCAGCGCATCGGCGAGCGTTTCGGCCGAGGCACGCGGCGCGCCGCCCATCAGCACCAGCCCGGCAACCGTCGCCAGAAGAAGAGGTTTCAGAAAATTGCGCGTCATGCCTCGGTCCTCGTTTCATCCTGAGGGCGCGCTTGCGCGGCGGCCCGTTCCCCGGTGATACGGGGAATATATTCAATTCCGTCGATATGACCCCGATCGCAAATCAATTGCAATCAAAGAACAAATTCTTTCACCTTGGCGAAGCCCGCCAGCACCGGGGCGCTGGCGTTGAAGGCATCGCGCCACCCCACCAGGCCATCGATCTTGCGGCCGATGCGCAGCGTGCCCAGCGGACCCTGCATGACCAATGCCCCGACCCGGCCGCCCTCCTTGAGCAAGGCTGTGACGGGTGTCCCGGGGAGGATCTCC
>CAZPWV010000209.1:4073-4519 GCA_964590825.1 uncultured Rhodobacter sp.
GCTGGGCCAGGATCGCGGCAGGCACATCTTCCACGCCGCCTTCGATCACGATCACGTCATAGGGGCCATGCTTGGCCGCGCCCTCGGTCAGGCTGCCCGCCACCACGGCAACATTGTCGGCCCCGCCCTGCGACAGGTTCGCCTCTGCCTTCGCCGCAAATTCGTCGCTGTCCAGCGCCACCACCGCCTCGGCCATCCGCGCCATCACCGCCGCCGAATAGCCAAGCCCGCAACCGATATCGAGCACAAGATCGGAGGGCTGAATATCCAGCGCGTCCAGCATCTTGGCAAAGTTGCGCGGTTCCAGCAGCACCCGACCCGGTGCCAGTTCGACGTTTTCGCCCACATAGGCCGCCTCGCGCCTGGACGCCGGCACAAAGGCCTCGCGCGGCACCGCCAGCATCGCCGCGATGATCGGGAACTTCGTCACGTCATTGGGGCGAACC
>CAZPWV010000210.1:0-4507 GCA_964590825.1 uncultured Rhodobacter sp.
GGTCGCGGTATTTAATCATACATTACGAATCTATCAAATCCTGGACAATCAGGGAAAGGGACGCATCATGACCGCTTCGCATACCGCTTCCAACAACGGCGGCGCGCTGACCATGTATATCGTTGCCGCCATCATCGTCGTGGGCGCCGTTGCCGGGCTGCTCGTGGGGGGGCTGGGCGGCATGATGTGGTGGTTCGTCGCCCTCACCTTCGCGGCGCTGGCGATGATGGTGATCGTCTCGATCCCCTGAGCCTTCTCCGGGCGATTGGGGGGCAAAGATCTGGGGCGGCGTTTGAGGGTCAGGCCTGGCCCCCCGTTGCGAAGCCATTGCGCCGCCCTGCGGCAACGGTCATGCTGGGCCTGACCACGACGGAGAAAGCCATGCCCGCCCCCAGAACCGCCCCCAGCACCGCGCCAAACACCCTGCAGCACACCGATATCCTGATTTCCGGTGGCGGTGTTGCCGGGCTGGTTGCGGCGGCGGCCTTTGGTGCGGCCGGGTTCTCGACGCTATGCGTCGATCCCGCGCCGCCCGTCACCCGCGAGGATGCCACCGGGGCCGACATGCGCACCACCGCCTTTCTGCACCCCTCGCGCGGGGTGCTGGAGCGGGCGGGGCTCTGGGCACGGCTGGCCCCCTTTGCGGCGCCCTTGCAGATCATGCGCATCATCGATGCGGGCGGGCGGGCGCCGGTGGCCCGGCTGACGCGCGATTTCGACGCCGCCGATCTTTCCAGCGAGCCTTTCGGCTGGAATTTTCCGAACTGGCTTTTGCGCCGCGAAATGGTGGCGCGTCTAGCCGAACTGCCGCAGGTCGATTTTCGCCCCGGCCTGTCCACGGTGGGGCTGCACAGCCGCGACAGCGGCGCCGAGGTCACGCTTTCGGATGGGGTCAGGGTCGCGGCGCGGCTTGTGGTTGCGGCCGACGGGCGCGACAGTTTCATCCGCGAAGCTGCGGGAATTGCGGTGAAAACCACCCGCTACGGGCAAAAGGCGCTGGCGTTTGCGGTCACCCATCCGCTGCCGCATCATGACATTTCCACCGAAATTCACCGCTCGGGCGGGCCGTTCACGCTGATTCCGCTGCCCGACCGCGCGGGGCAGCATTCGTCGGCCATCGTCTGGATGGAACGCGCCGCCGAGGCCGAACGGCTGGCTGCCTTGCCGGTCGAGGCCTTCGAGGCCGCGATGAACGAACGCTCGACCGGGCTTCTCGGCCCGCTCAGCCTGGTGACGCCGCGGGCGCTCTGGCCGATGATGACGCAGATTGCCAGCCGTTTCAGCGCGCAGCGCGTGGCGCTGATTGCCGAGGCGGCGCATGTGATTCCGCCAATCGGCGCGCAGGGGCTGAACATGAGCCTGGCCGATCTGACCTGCCTGCTCGACCTGTGCCTGGCCGATCCGGCCCATATCGGCGAGGCCCCGATGCTGGCCGCCTACAACCGCCGCCGCTGGCCCGAGGTGAAGGCCCGCGAGATCGGCATCGACCTGCTGAACCGCGCCTCGATGGTCGAGGCGCAGCCGCTGCGGGATCTGCGCGCGGGCGTTCTGGGGGCGCTTTATTCGCTGCGGCCGCTGCGCAAGACGCTGATGCGCGCGGGGCTTGGGCTGCGCTGAGCGGGGGGCCGCCCGTTTCCGCCCCGCCGCTGGCGCGCTCTGGCCGGGCGGGCCGCGCTAGGCCGGGGCCAGAGCAAGCCCGCCTTCCAGCTGCAGAAACTCCACGATCTCGGCCAGGCCCTGCCCCTGCCGCAGCCGCGCCATCACATAGGGCCGCCCGGCCCGTGCCCTTTGGGTGTCTTGCTCCAGCAGCAGCGGATCGACGCCGACATGGGGGGCAAGGTCGGTCTTGTTCACCACCAGCAGATCCGATCGGGTCACACCGGGGCCACGCTTGCGCGGAATGTCCTGCCCCGCCGCGGTGTCGATGATGTAGATCGTCAGATCGGCCAGTTCCGGGCTGAAGGTGGCCGCCAGATTGTCGCCCCCCGATTCGATCAAGACCAGATCAAGGCCGGGAAAGGCCCGGTTCAGATCGGCAATCGCCGTCAGGTTGATCGAGGCATCCTCGCGGATCGCGGTATGCGGACAGCCCCCCGTTTCCACCCCCCGGATCCGCTCGGCCGGCAGCACCTGCGCCCGCATCAGCGCTTCGGCATCCTCGCGGGTGTAGATGTCATTCGTCACCACCGCCATCGAGCAACGGCTGGCCAGCGCGCGGCAAAGCTGTTCGGTCAGCGTGGTCTTGCCCACCCCCACCGGCCCGCCAATGCCCACCCGCAAGGGTCCATGCGATCTTGCCTGTGTCATGTCTTGAATATCCTGACCTCGAGGGTTTCATGCGCCGCCGCCTGCAACTCGGCGCGAAAGGCGGATTGCGACAGCCCGGCCCGCGTGGCGCCCGCGGCCCGTTGTGCGATTTGTGCAATCTGCGGGTGCAGCGCCGCCAGAACGCGCTGCCCGGCCGATTGTCCCAAAGGGATAAACCGCACCCCGGCAGACACCAGGTTTGCCGCGAAGGAATGTTGGAAAAGTGCAATGATCTGCGCGGCCGGCAGGGGCAGATCGCGCGCCGCCTGCGCCACGGCCAAAGGCAGCGGCATCGCATTTGTGCCATTTCCGGTGATTTCAGACTGCGCCCTGGCAAAGGCCGCACCCTGCGCCTCGGTCTCGGCAAGCCGCTCGGCGCTGCCCGCCAGCGCACGGGCCAGCGCGACAAGATCTTCCAGCGGCTCGCCGCGCAGCGCGCAGGCCAGAAGCACGGCATCAGTCCAGCCCGCGCCATGCGCGAGAATGTCGCAAAGCCAGTCGAGCAACTCCGCCTCGGTGGCGACATCGCCCGCCAGAACCGCCACCTCCAGCCCGTGCGAATAGGCAAAGGCCCCGGTGGGAAACCCCGGCGAGAGCCATTGCACCAGGCGCAAAAGGGCGGTCTCAGCCTGCGTCACGGGCGCCAGTTCCCAACCCGACGGCCCAGCCGCCCGCCAACAGCCCCTGCCCGCCAAGGTCGTGCCCGCCAAGGTCGTGGCCGCCATGATCGTGGGTGCCGTGACCGTGGGTGCCATGGTCATGCCCCATCGTGCGACCGACGCCATAGGCGCCGCTTTCGGGGCGGAACGGCTCCATCCGCCGCTCCAGCCGCGCGCCGAGGCCGCGCAGCATCGCCTCGAGCACATGATCGTCGCGGATCACCAGCCGCGCCGCCTCGATCTGGCAGGGCGTGTGGCGGTTGCCGATGTGCCAGGCCAGCCGCGCCAGATCGCCCTGCACCTCCAGCACCGGCTCCAGCGCACAGCGAACCTCGATGCGCCGCCCGTCCTGCAACGCAAAGGCCTCGCCGCCCAGCAGGTTCACCACCTCGGGCAGATCAAGCAGAAAGCTGGCCCCCGAAGCCGCGACCAGCCGCTTGCGGCGCACAAACCGGCCCTCGTAATCGAGCGCCACATGATCTTCGGCGTCGCGCCAGGTGCCACCGGGCAAAACCGCGGTTGCGCGGGCAAGAAGTGACATTTTCGCCTCCGTTCTTAGACGTTTCTTAAACATGACCGGGCAGCATGGGCGAAACAGGAACCCAGAACGGGAGAACCCGATGCATCTGAAAGCCCCCGCCGACGAACTGGCCGAGATTCGCGCCGAAATTGCCCGGCTGCGGGCGCGCGAGGGCGCGCTGCGCGAGGCTTACCTGAGCAATGCCGCCCTGCCGAAAATCGGCCGCTGGCACAAGGTGGAACTGGTCACCAAACGCCAGCGCGTGTTCGAGCCGCGGCTTTTGCCCGAGGAAATCCGGCTCGATCCCGCCTATACGCGCGAAAAGGTCACGCGGGTTCTGCGGGCCCTGCGCAAGCCGCCGCTGGCGCTGGCCGAACAGGACGACCGCACCGGGCCGCAGCCCCGGTTGCAGCCCCCCGCAGCGCGCCTTTTTGGTGCCCGTCTTCTTGCCGGTCTGCACGCGCGCTGATCCCTCAGTAGAGGAAATAGCGCTGCGCCAGCGGCAGGGTTTCGGCCGGCGCGCAGGTGAGCAGTTCGCCATCGGCGCGCACCTCGTAGGTTTCGGGATGCACCTCGATCGCCGGGGTGGCACAGTTGAGCCGCATATCCGCCTTGCCGATGCCGCGCGTGCCCTTGACCGCCAGCACGGTCTTGCCCAGGCCCAGCGCGGCGCCCACCCCCCCGGCCGCTGCCGCCTGCGAAACAAAGCTGACGCAGCAGGCCGAAAGCGCCCGGCCATAGGCGCCAAACATCGGCCTTGTGTAAAAGGGCTGCGCCGGGATCGAGCCATTCGGATCGCCCATCTGCGCCGCCACGATCATCCCGCCGATCAGCACCATCTCGGGTTTCGCGCCAAAGAAGGCCGGATGCCAGAGCACCAGATCGGCGCGTTTGCCCGGCTCGACCGAGCCGATATGCTCCGCCATGCCATGCGCAACGGCCGGGTTGATGGTGTATTTCGCCACATAGCGGCGCACCCGGAAGTTGTCGTTCGCGCCCGTCTCCTCGGCCAGCCGGTGCA
>CAZPWV010000211.1:0-4500 GCA_964590825.1 uncultured Rhodobacter sp.
CGCCACCGCCGCCGGCATCACCATGCTGGCGGATGCGGAGAGCGCCTTTACCACGGCAATCGGCATGGATTTCACCGCCCCGCCGGCGGGGCTCATCAAACGTTCGGCGCGCTATGCGATGCTGGTGGAAGATGGCGTGGTGAAGGTGCTGCACCGCGAGGAAAGCCCCGGCCTGTGCGAGACTTCGGCGGGCGAAGGGCTGCTGGCGGCGCTCTGATCTGCCAGCGCGGCCTTGAGTATTTGGACCAGGAGAATACGCTTTTACGAAGATTTTCTGCGCAGCGAGAAAATTCATGCTGCGCCGAAAATGCCCTTTCGCTGCGCAGCGAAACAGGCGGCAACCCTAGGCCGGATAGCCCTCGAAGGTGATGTTTTGCGCAACCTGCCGCGCCAACGCCTCGGTTTCGGCCGAGCGGATCGTCCAGCACAGAATGGCCGCGCCCTGCGCTTTCAACTCAGCCACGCGGGGGGCGCCCAGATCGGCCGCCTCATGGGAAATGAAACAGGCCCCGACGCGGTCATAATCGGGAATGGTCCGCAGATGGTCGCGCTGTTTCGCGGGCAAAAGCGGCCAGTCCTGCGCCGAATAGGCCGAAGTGGTCAGCCCCACCGGAATCGCCGGCGCGGCCCGGTGAAAGGCCGCCACCGCATGAGGGTTGAACGACATCACCGCCACCGCGCCGGCATAGCCCGCCAGAACCCTAGCCGTCGCCTCTTCCAGCGGGCCGACATCCGGCCCCATGGCGCCATCCTGATCCTTGATCTCGATCAGGAGCGGCACCCGCCCGGCGACGATCGCAAGCACCTCCGCCAGTGTCGGAATGCCGTCATCCGCATCCAGCAGCCGCGTCGCTGCCAGTTCCGCCGCGCTCAGCCCGCGCACCCGCCCCGCCACACCGGTCAGGCGGCGCAGGTCGTAATCGTGAAACACCATCGGCACGCCATCGGCCGCGGGTTGCAGATCGATTTCGATGCCATAGCCCGCCGCCACCGCGGCCCGCACCGCGGCACGGCTGTTTTCCGGGCGGCCGGCGGCACGGTCGTGCAAGGCGCGATGCGCGAGGGGGCGGGCCAGAAAGGCTTCGGGCAGCATCATTCGACTTCGAAGACCGCCTCGATCTCCACCGCCACGCCAAAGGGCAGCGACGCCGCCGACACCGCCGAACGCGCATGACGCCCCGCCTCGCCAAACACCTCGACCATCAGATCGGAACAGCCGTTGATGACCTTGGGCTGATCGGTGAAATCGGCGGTCGAGTTGACGAACCCCACCAGTTTCACCACCCGCGTGACACGGTCGAGATCGCCCAGCGCCGCCTGCGCCTGCGCCATCAGCGCCAAGCCGCAGCGGCGCGCGGCGGCGGCGCCGTCCTCGATCCCCATATCGGCGCCAAGCTTGCCCTTTATCATCCCCTCGGGGCCGGCGGCGATCTGCCCGGACACGAACAATTGCCGGCCGGTCTGCACATAGGGCACATAATTGGCTGCCGGCATCGGCGCCTCGGGAAGGCGGATGCCCAACGCGTCAAGCCGCGCCGCGATTTTGGATGTCATGTTCGTCTCTTTCCTTACCAGTCGATATGTTTGCGAAAATCGGTCAGGACGGCCCGCCACACGTCGATCGTGTCATCGAAATTCTTGCCCCCCACACCGTCGAAATCAAGGTTCACGTCGAACTCGATATTGGGGTTGCCCTTCTCGTCCACATAGGCGCGGCCATAGCGCCCCTCGCGGTTCCAGTCGTTGACCACCGCGGGCTGCACCGGTCTGGGCATCTCGAACTCGGCCGAGAACTCGATCGAATCGCAGTCCTTGCCGTCGGTGCAACCGTAGAAGAACACGTCGAAATAGGTGCCCTCGATCCGGCTCGACAGCATCGGATCGCCCACATCATCGGTATCGCGGTCCACCTTCAGCCCATAGGCCTCAAGGAAACTGGCCACCACCTCCGGTTCGGCCAGGACCTGCGCCTGCGCCGGCAGCCCCGCCAGAACGGCCCCGGCCACCATGATTGCACGCCAAGAACTCATGCATCCCTCCCTTTTGCCGCGAGGTTGGCCGAATGGCCCGCAAGGTTCAAGCCACCAGTTGCTCGGCACGCTTGAGATCGACCGAGACCAATTGGCTCACCCCCTGTTCCTGCATCGTCACGCCAAACAGCCGATCCATCCGGCTCATCGTCACCGCGTGGTGAGTGATGATGAGAAACCGCGTGTCGGTGCGCCGCGTCATTTCATCCAGCAGGTCGCAAAAACGGGTCACATTGGCATCGTCAAGCGGCGCATCGACCTCGTCCAGCACACAGATCGGCGCCGGGTTGGCAAGGAACACCGCGAAAATCAGCGCCATCGCCGTCAGCGTCTGTTCGCCCCCCGACAGCAGGCTGAGGGTGGACAGCTTCTTGCCCGGCGGCTGGCACATGATCTCCAGCCCGGCCTCGAGCGGATCATCGCTTTCCACCAGTTGCAGGCTGGCCGAACCGCCGCCGAACAGATGCGTGAAGAGCGTGCGGAAACTGTCATTGACCTGCTCGAAAGCGGTCAAAAGCCGTTCCCGCCCCTCGCGGTTCAGCCCCGAAATCCCGGCCCGCAGCTTGCGGATCGCCTCTTCGAGGTCGCTCTTCTCCTGCACCAGCGTGTCGTGCTCGGCCTGCACCGCACGGGCATCTTCCTCGGCGCGCAGGTTGACCGCGCCCAGCGCCTCGCGCGCCCGTTTCAGCCGCGCCACTTCGGTTTCAAGCTGCTCCGAGGGGGGCATGGTTTCGGGGTCTGCGGCCAGGGTATCCAGCAAGGCCTCGGGGCGCAGATCGGTGGCCTCGGCGATGCGTTCGGCGGCAAAGGCCAGCGCTTCGCTGGCGCCATCCACCCGCGCTTCGGCCCGTGCCCGGCCCTCCCGCGCCTCGCCGGCCAGCCGTTCCGCCTCGCGCTCGGCCAGGCTTGCCGCACGCAGCGCCGTCTCGGCCTCGGCCAGCCGGTCCGCCGCCGCGCCACGCCGCGCCCCGGCGGTGACGATTGCCTCGTTCAGCGCCTCGCGACGGGCAGCCAGTTCCTCCGGTGCCGCCGCCGCCTCTTCCAGCGCGTCCACCGCCTCGACACGCCGCGCCGCCAGTTCGTCCGAGCGCTTTTCGGCGGTCTCGAGCCGGTGCCGCCAGCCAGAGATTTCCTTGGTGATTTCCTGCCGCCGCCGCAGCCGGGCCTCGCCTTCGCGTCGGATGTCGTCATGGGTGGACCGGCGGGTCAGCATCGTCACCCGTGCGGCCTCGACGGTCAGCTTGATCGCGTCCACATCGCCGCGCGCGGCCTCGAGATCGGGCAATTCGCGCAATTGCGCCTCGACCTCGGCCAAGGCCAGCCGCGCCGCCCCGGCCTCGTCACCATGACGCCGGGCCGCCATCCGCGCCGCCTCGAGCTTGCCCGCCGAAATCGAGCGTTCCGCTTCGGCCCGGCTCAGCGCCCGGCCCGCCTCGGCCAGCCGCGCATCGGCGCTGCGGCGGGCCTCGCGGGCGCGGGCATCGGCGGCGCTGGCATCGGCCAATTGCCGGCTCAGGGTTTCATGCGCCTGCCGCGCCCCCTCGGCACGGGCCGCCACCTCCTCCAGATCACGCTTGAGTTCGACCAGTCGGTTCAGCTGGCGCAACCGCAGCGCCGCAGCGGTGGGGGCATCCTCGGCCCCGGCGCGGAACCCGTCCCAGCGCCACAGATCCCCCGCCGGCGAAACCAGCCTCTGGCCGGGGGCCAATGACGGTTGCAACCGCGCCCCCTCGGCGCCATCGGCCACCAGACCGATCTGCGCAATCCGGCGCGCCAGAACCGGCGGCACCTCGACATGCGCCGCCAGCGGCTCGACCCCGTCGGGCAGTGTCTGGGGCGTGACGTAATCAGGCAAGATGCCCCAACCCGAAGCCGCTTCTGCCGTCACCTCCGGTGCGCGCAAATCATCGGCCAGGGCCGCGCCCAACGCCGCCTCGAAGCCGGAACGCACCCGGACCCGGTCCAGCAACTGATGCCCTGTCGCCGCCTCGCGCTCGACCAGCCGGGCCAGCGCCGCCACCTCTGCGCGCAGCGCCCCGGCCTCGCCTTCGGCTTCCGAGCGCGCCGCCCGTGCCGCGCTTTCGCGGGCCTGCACCGCCGCCCGCGCCTCGTCGGCGGCCTCCAGCGCCTCTTCCGCGGCCTCGGCCATGGCCTGCGCCTCTTCTTGCGCGGTCTGCGCCGCGTCAAACGCCTCCACGGCCTGATCCAGTGCCTGTTGCGCCGCATCGGCCGCCTCTGCCGCCCGGCCTTCCTCGCTCTGCGATTTTGCCACCGTCGCGCGGGTATCGGCCGCCAGCCGCAACGCCGAGCCGTGCCGCGCCGCCAGCCGCGCCACGTCTTCGGTCAATTCGCTCAGCCGGGCCTCGCGGTCCGCCAGCACCGCCGCCGCTTCGGCCGAAGCCTCTGCCGCCAGATCAAGCTTTTCCTCCTGCCCCTCGGCTGCCTTGAGCAACTGGCCCATTTCCCAGTC
>CAZPWV010000212.1:0-4487 GCA_964590825.1 uncultured Rhodobacter sp.
AGGCCGAAGCCGCCATCATCACCATCGCCATGTTGATGAACCCCGCCACCGCCAGCGCCACCACCACCTCGATATTGGAAAACCGCAAGACCCGTTTGCGCTCGGCATCGTTGCGCACCACCGCCCGGCCCTGCGTCAGGCCCGAGTGCAGGAAAATCGCATGGGGCATGACGGTGGCGCCAATGATACCCACGGCAATCGTCAGCGCGCCCGTGTCGGGCAGGCTCGGCGTGCCCAGCCCGCCCAGCGCCGCCGCCCAATCGACCGGCGCAATCAGCATCTCGGCCAGGTAGCACAGCCCGATCAGCCCGACCAGCGCACCGATGATGATCTCCATCGGCCGAAAGCCCCGCGCCTCCATCAGCAAGATCGCATAGGTCAACACAGCGGTGATCGCCATGCCCCAAATAAGCGCAATGCCCAAAAGCAGCGACAGGCCAATGGCGCCGCCCAGAAACTCGGCCAGATCGGTGGCCATGGCGGCAATCTCGCTGATGGCCCACATCACCAGCACCAAGGGCCGGGGCAGGTTTTCGCGGCTCAACTCGGCCAGGTTCTTGCCGGTCACAATGCCCAACCGCGCCGACAGCCCCTGAAACAGCATGGCGATCAGATTGGCCATCAGCACCACCCACAAGAGCGTATAGCCATAGCCCGCGCCGGCGGCGATGTTGGTCGCGTAATTGCCGGGGTCCATATAGGCGACCGAGGCGATCACCGCCGGCCCCATGAAGGCAAAGGCCGCCAGCGGCCCGCGCCGCTCGCCGCCGATCACCGCCGCCATCGTCGAACGCGTCCGGCCTGTCAGGGTGGTCTGGTCGTGCACGATCTTTCCTTGTCCGCAGGAGCCTTTGCTGCGGTTTATAGCCAAGGCTACACTTTTGTCAATCGGCTTCCATCCGCCGGAACTCTGCGGCACTCGGGCGGTTTTCAAAGCCGCCCCAAGGCTGTAGAACGGCACCAAGAGAAAGGCGCAGGATGACCGACGACACCGCAACCGAGGGACACCCCCTCACCCCCGAGCGCTTCACCCAGGCCCGCGCTGCGCAAAGCATGGCGGTGCTGGAGGATTACGCCGAGATGATCGACGATCTCAGCGCCGAGATGGGCGAGGCCCGCATCACCGATATTGCCGCCCGCATGGGGGTCACCCATCCCACCGTGACCAAGGCGGTGGCGCGGCTCAAGCGCGAGGGCCTGGCCAACTCGCGGCCCTACCGTGGCGTCTTCCTGACCGAGGCGGGGGTGGCGCTGGCGGCACGGGTGCGGATGCGCCACCGGGTCGTGGTGGACCTTCTGGTGGCGGTGGGGGTGCCGCCCGAGATCGCCGAAATCGACGCCGAGGGGCTGGAGCATCACGTCTCCGATGGCACGCTCCGGGCGTTCGAGGCCTTCCTGGCCCGCCCCGGTCTGGCGCAACCAGGCTGAGGGGGCAGCGATGGCACCCAGGTTCGGCACAAGCGGCCTGCGGGGGCTGGTGAGCGAGCTTGGCAGCGCGCAGATCCTGGCCTGGACCGATGCCTTTATGGCCGCCTGCCCGACCGGGGGGCGGCTTTTTGTCGGGCAAGACCTGCGGCCCTCCTCGCCACGCATCGCCACCGATGTGATCGGCGCGGCCGGCGCGGCGGGGCTTGCGGTCACCGATTGCGGCGCCCTGCCCACTCCGGCGCTGGCGCTGGCCGCACAAAATGCCGGTGCGGCGGCGATCATGGTCACCGGCAGCCACATCCCCGCCGACCGTAACGGGCTGAAATTCTACACCCCCGGCGGTGAGATTTCCAAAGCCGAGGAAGCGGCGATCCTGGCCGCGCTTGCCGCCGGGCCATCCGACCGGCGCAGGCCCCGGCAGCGTGCCGAAACCGGCCGCCCCCGCTCCGGCCAGGCACTTGCCGATTACGCCGCCCGCTACACCACCGCCTTCGGTGCGCAGGCGCTGGCCGGGCTGCGGCTGGGGGTTTACGAACAGTCTTCGGTGGCGCGTGACCTGCTGGCCGGGGTGCTGGCCGATCTGGGCGCAACGGTGCTGGGCTTTGGCCGCTCCGACACCTTTGTGCCGCTCGATACCGAGGCCGTTCCCGCCGCCACCCGCAGCCTGCTGGCCGCGGCCTGCAGCCATCACCGCCTCGATGCCGTGCTGTCCACCGATGGCGATGCCGACCGTCCGCTGCTGGCCGATGCGCAGGGCCGCATCCTGCCCGGCGACCTGCTGGGGGTGCTTGCGGCGCAGGCGCTGAACGCGGAGGTGGTCTGCACCCCGGTCCATGCCAATTCGATGATCGAGGACATTCCCGCCCTGCGCCGGGTGCTGCGGTGCCGCATCGGTTCGCCCCATGTGATTGCGGCGATGCAGGCGGTGCTGGCCGCCGATCCCGCCGCAAGGGTGGTGGGCTTCGAGCCGAACGGCGGGTTCCTTCTGGGCTTTGACGCCGCAGGCCCCGCCGGACCGCTGGCCGCGCTGATGACCCGCGATGCGTTCTTGCCGATGCTGGCCCCGCTGGTAATGGCCCGCGCGCGGGGGCAGAGCCTGGCCGATCTGGTCGCCACGCTGCCCGCAAGGGTCACCGCCGCAGACCGCCTGCCCGAGGTTCCCGCCGCCACGGCCCAGGCGTTTCTGGCGCGGCTGTCCACAGCGCGGCAGCGGGCCGAATTTCTGGCGCCCTTCGGGCAGGAGGCGCGGCTCGACACCACCGAGGGGCTGCGCATGACCCTTGGCTCCGGCGCGGTGGTGCATCTGCGCGCCTCGGGCAATGCCCCCGAATTCCGCGTTTACACCGAGGCCGACAGCCGCGCCGCGGCCGAGACGCTGCTGGCGGCAGTTCTTGCGCGTGTGGCCAAAGGGCTTGCGGCACGCTAGAGGCGATTGCCCCCCCGGCGGAGTTGTGTTTTTCTGCCCCAAAGGCCCCGATGGGGGGCAAGGGGCGGGCGGCGCATGATTTATCCAACCATCCTGTGCGGCGGTTCGGGCACCCGGCTCTGGCCGCTGTCGCGGCAAAGCTACCCAAAGCAATTCGCCCCGCTTCTGGGCGAGGAGACGCTGTTTCAGGCCTCGCTGCGGCGGCTATCGGGGGCCGGCTTTGCCCCGCCTCTGGTGCTGACCAACGCCGATTTCCGCTTCATCGTCACCGAGCAACTGGCCGCAACGGGCATCACGCCCGAGGCCATCGTGATCGAACCCGAAAGCCGCAACACCGCCCCCGCCGTGCTGGCCGCCACGCTTTTCGCGCTGCAACGCGACCCCAAGGCGGTGCTGCTTGTGGCACCATCGGACCATCTCATTCCCGATGCGGCGGCCTTTCGCGCGGCGGTGGGCCGGGGCATGGCGGCTCTGGCCACAGGCCGGGTCGTCACCTTTGGCATCCGCCCCAGCCGCGCCGAAACCGGCTATGGCTATCTCGAACTCGACCAATGCCCGGATGGCACGGGCGCGCCGCTGCCGCTGCGCCGCTTTGTGGAAAAACCCGCAAGCGCCACCGCCGAGGCCCTGCTGGCCGAAGGGCGCAGCCTGTGGAACTCCGGCATCTTCCTGTTCCGTGCCGCCGATATGCTGGCCGCCTTCGAGACCCATGCCACCGCGCTGGTGGCGCCGGTGCGGCGGGCCCTGGCCGAGGCCCGGCCAGACCTCGGGTTCCTGCGCCTCGCCCCCGCGCCATGGGCCAGCCTGCCCGACATCTCGCTTGACTATGCGGTGATGGAACGGGCCGGGAATCTGGCGGTGGTGCCCTATGATGGCGCCTGGACCGATCTTGGCGGCTGGGAGGCGGTCTGGTCTGCCAGCCCGCAAACGGCGGCGGGCGTGGCCACCTCGGGCGCAGCCACCGCACTGGATTGCACCGACAGCCTGCTGCGCTCGGAAAGCGAGGGGGTGGAGGTGGTCGGCATCGGGCTGCATGGCATCATTGCCGTGGCGATGAACGATGCCGTTCTGGTGGCCGACAAATCCTGCGCCCAAGAGGTGAAACGCGCGGTCGAAGCGCTGAAGGCACGCAATGCCGCGCAGGCCACGCAGTTCCCCAAGGATCACCGGCCCTGGGGCTGGTCGGAATCGCTGGTGCTGGGGCCGCGCTTTCAGGTCAAGCGCATCGTCGTGCATCCGGGGGCCGCGCTGAGCCTGCAAAGCCACCACCACCGCGCCGAACACTGGATCGTAGTGCAGGGCACGGCCAAGGTAACGCTTGATGGCGAGACCCGCTTGGTCAGCGAAAACCAGTCGGTCTATATTCCGCTGGGCGCGGTGCACCGGCTGGAAAACCCCGGCAAGTTGCCGATGGCGCTGATCGAGGTGCAGACCGGGGCCTATCTGGGCGAAGACGACATTCTGCGTTACGAAGACATCTATGCCCGGCAGACCGAAGACCCGGCCTGAGCCTTGGCGATGCCAGGCGGGAAAACCGTTCAGGCCGGAAAAGGGGGGGGGAGTGGTACAGCTTCCCCGGCTCGAACGGGGGACCCCCAGATCCACAATCTGGTGCTCTAACCAACTGAGCTAA
>CAZPWV010000213.1:0-4354 GCA_964590825.1 uncultured Rhodobacter sp.
GCTTTTTGCCGAACATTGCGCCTCGTGCCATTCCGAGAGCCGGCTTGGCGGCACCGGCCCCGCGCTGATCCCCGAAACGCTGGGCCGGATGCTGGGGCCGTCGCTGGAAAAGGTCATCGCCGAGGGCCGCCCGGCGACGCAGATGGAGGGATTTGCGGCCAAGCTGTCGGCGCCGGAGATTGCCGCCATCGCCGCGCATATTTCGCAGCCGCTGGCCGAAACCCCGGTCTGGAGCGCCGAGGATGCGAATGCCTCGCGGCAGATGACCGAAGCCTATCAGCCCGCACCGGCGCCGGTGTTTGCGGGCGATCCGATGAACATCACCATCGTGGTGGAGGCGGGCGACCACCATATTTCGGTGATCGACGGCGATACATTCGCGGTGATCGACCGCTTTGAGACCCCCTTTGCCGTGCATGGCGGGCCGAAATTCTCGGGCGACGGGCGGTTTGTCTATGTCATGTCGCGCGATGGCTGGGTGCAGAAATACGATCTGTGGTCCTTGTCCGAGGTGGGCCGGATCCGGGCCGGGCTCAACAGCCGCAACATCGCGCTCTCCGCCGATGGCAAGTGGATTGCCGTGGCCAATTACTTGCCGCAGACGCTGAGCCTGGTTTCGGCCGAAGATCTGCGCGTGGTCGAGGTGATCGATGTCGCCTCGGGCGGGCAGCCAAGCCGGGTTTCGGCGGTCTATCAGGCGCCGCCGCGTGAAAGCTTCGTGCTGGCGCTCAAGGATATTCCCGAGGTCTGGGAGGTGTTTTACGGCGCCAACCCGCCCGCCACCGGCTTTGCCCATGATTTCCGCACCGAGCCCCCGGTGGCCGGTGCAAGCCGCTTTCCGATCCGCCGGATTGCGGTATCCGACATCATGGACGATTTCTTTTTCGATGGCAGCTACACGCAGATGATCGGTGCCTCGCGCGATGGCACGCGGGGGCTGGTGCTGGATCTCGACATCGGCAAGGAGGTGGCCGAGGTCGATCTGCCCGGAATGCCGCATCTGGGTTCGGGCATCACCTGGGAGTGGCAGGGCCGCGAGGTGATGGCCACGCCGCATCTCAAGGAGGGGGTGATCTCGGTCATCGACATGGACAGCTGGCAGACGGTCAAGCGCATCGAAATGGCCGGGCCGGGGTTTTTCATGCGCAGCCATTCCGCCACGCCCTATGCGCTGGCCGATGTGTTCTTTGGCCCGCACAAGGATGAAATGGCGGTGATCGACAAGGCCAGTCTTGAAATTGTCCGCACGCTCAAACCCGAGCCGGGCAAGCTGTTTGCCCATGCCGAATACACCCGCGACGGCAGCCATGTCTTTACCTCGCTGATGGAGGATGAGGGTGCGGTCATCATTTACGATGCCGCCACCTTCGAGGAGGTGACCCGTCTGCCGATGCGCAAGCCGATCGGAAAATACAATGTCTGGAACAAGATCACCTTCGATGCCGGCACCAGCCACTGAGCCGCCCCGGCGCTGGCGGCTGGCTTTGCTGCTTTACCCGTTCACTGCGGCGGCGGTGGCGATCAACCTCTTCATGGCGGCGCTGCTGGGGCAATGGGTGGGGTTTCCGGCCATTTCACCCTGGTGGGCAATCGCGCTTTCGGCGCCGCTGGGGGTGCCGGCCACATGGCTTGCCACCCGCTGGGTCGGCGGGATGATCGACGAGGCCGAGGGGCGCGGCTGAGGGGGCGCGGCAAGGTGCACCCTAGCGCAGCCGCTGCCCCGCCGCATCGAAATGAAACGCCCGTTGCGGCTCGAAATCGATGCCAAGCTCTTCTTCGACCGCAAAGTGATGCTCGCCGAAAAGCCGCACCGTCACCAGCCCGTGGGCCGCGGAATTGACATAGACAAGGGTTTCGCCGCCCAGCCGTTCGACATGGCTCACCCGGCCCGAAACCTGCCCGCCGGTGCGGCTGAGGCTCAGGTGTTCGGGGCGCACCCCCACCGTGGCCGAGGCCAGCCCAAGCGGCCCGGCTTGCAGGAAATTCATCTGCGGTGAGCCGATGAACCCCGCCACAAAGACATTGTCGGGGTCGCTGTAAAGCGTCATCGGCGCGCCGACCTGCTCCACCTTGCCGTCACGCAGCACCACGATCTTGTCGGCCAGCGTCATCGCCTCGACCTGATCGTGGGTGACGTAAATCATCGTCGCGCCCAACTCGCGGTGCAGCCGGGCAATTTCGATCCGCGTCGCCACCCGCAGCGCGGCATCGAGGTTCGAAAGCGGCTCGTCAAAGAGGAAAAGCTTCGGCCGGCGCACGATCGCCCGGCCAATCGCCACACGCTGGCGCTGACCGCCCGAAAGCTCGGCCGGACGGCGCGCCATCAGCGGCCCGAGCGAGAGCAGGGCGGCGGCCTTGTCGGTGGCGGCGGCAATCTCGGCCTTGGCCACGCCCGCCTGTTTCAGCGCCAGCCCCATGTTGTCGCGCACGCTCAGATGCGGGTAGAGCGCGTAGGATTGAAACACCATGGCAATCTCGCGCCGGGCCGGGGCAAGGTCGTTGATGCGGCTTCCGTCCAGCAGAACATCGCCCGAGGTGACATCTTCGAGCCCGGCAATCAGCCGCAGCAGTGTGGATTTGCCGCAGCCCGATGGCCCGACAAAGACGCAGAACTCCCCGTCTTTAACGTGCAGGTCAACGCCCTTGATAACCTCGGTCGCGCCGAAAGCCTTGGTGACCTGGCTCAGTTTCAATTCACCCAAGGGGTTCTCCTTTACAACTTGACCGGCGCACCGCAGCGCACGCTTTCATCGGCGGCCAGACAGACGGCCAGCGAGCGGACGGCATCTTGCATGTGCCGGCCCAGATCGAGGTTTTTGGCAATGGCGCGGGCCACAAAGGCCTGTTCGCGGTTGCACAGCTCCTGGTGGCCGGGTTCGTCGGCCATGTCCAGGTCTTCGTCGCCCCCCGCCACGCGGTGAATGCGCAGCCGCGCGGTTTTGGTATGGGTGTCGATGTCATCCGAGCGCGCATCCTCGGGCATCCGGATCGACACCGCGCCCCGCGGGCTGACCACATCTTTCACGAAAAAGGCGGTGTCCGACATCATCGGCCCCCAGCCCGCCTCATACCATCCCAGGCTGCCATCGGCGAAGAGCACCTGGAAATGGCCGTAATTATACATGTCGGGCGCAATTTCATCCGACAGCCGCAGCCCCATGCCGCGCACTTCGACCGGGGCGGCATCGGTGATCTGGCACATCACATCGACATAATGCACACCGCAATCGACAATCGGCGGCGTGGTGTCCATCAGCGCCTTGTGCACCTGCCAGGTCGGCCCCGAGGACTGCTGATTGAGGTTGAGGCGGAACACAAAAGGCCCGCCCAGGGCCCGCGCCTCGGCAATCAGCCGCTGCCAACTGGGGTGGTGGCGCAAAATATACCCCACCACCAGCTTGCGCCCCAGCCCGACGGCCGTTTCAACCACCCGTTCGGCATCGGCCACGGTGGTGGCCAGCGGCTTTTCCACAAAGACATCGGCCCCGGCCTGCATTGCGGCAATCGCATAGTCGGCATGGCTGTCGGAATATGAGGCGATGCAGACCAGATCGGGTTTCAGGGCCGCCAGAGCGGGGGCGAAGTCGGTGCTCAGCGGATAGGCCCGCAGCGCCTCGGGCAGGGCAACGGGCGAGCGGTTCACCAGCCCGACAATTTCGAAATCGGGGTTTTCATGATAGGCCAGCGCGTGGGAACGCCCCATGTTGCCCAGACCCACCACCAGCACCCGCAGCGCGCTCATGATACCGCCCTCCGGGTCAGCGCGGCACAGCCGTTGATGTCGATATAGGCATTGCCATAGATGACGGTGCTGGCCCTTGTGTGCAACAGCGCCGCCAGCAGGTCACGATAGACCGGCAGGCTGCCCAGCGTGGTGCAATGCTCGGCCTGACGCGGGTCAACCACGGCGCAAAGCTCGAACTCGGGATCGTGCAGGCAAACGGGATGCAGCTCGGTCGGGCCAAGCAAACGCACAACGCGGCTCTTTCTCATTTGACGGCTCCTGCGGTGATGCCACGGATCAGTTGGCGCGAAAAGATCAGGTAAAGCACCAGCACCGGCACGATGGCGAGGCTGAGCGCGGCCAGCACCGCATTCCAGTTGGTGACGAATTGCCCGATGAAAACCTGGCTGCCCAGCGTGATGGTTTTGGTTGCCTCGGAAGGGGCCAGAATGAGCGGAAACCACAGGTCGTTCCAGATCGGGATCATGGTGAACACCGCCACCGTCGCCATGGCGGGGCGCACCAAGGGCAGCACGAGGCGGAAGAAGATCGTGTATTCGGAAAGCCCGTCGATGCGGCCGGCGTTTTTCAGGTCGGCCGAGACATTGCGCATGAATTCCGACAGGATGA
>CAZPWV010000214.1:0-4291 GCA_964590825.1 uncultured Rhodobacter sp.
TCGCGCCCAGCACGGTCAGGTCGATCTTGCCGCCACGGATCATGGCAAAGCTGGTGGCGCTGTCGAAATAGGCGGTTTGCGGCAGTTCGGTGATGGTCTGCTTGCCGGCGTTGATAAGGTCGGGGTCTTCCTCGCCCGCATAGGGAAAGGGCCCCATGCCCAACATGCCGTTTTCCGATTGCAGCGTGACCGAGACGCCCTCGGGGATGAAATTGGGCACCAGCGTCGGAATGCCGATGCCGAGGTTCACGTAGAAACCGTCTTGCAGTTCCTTGGCGGCCCGCGCCGCCATCTGGTTACGATCCCACATGTCTCACGCCTCCCCTTTGTCGCCACAGCCGCCGCCCGCGCCCGCCGGCACCGCCGCCGCATCGCGGGGGCGGGTGGTGCGCTGCTCGATGCGCTTTTCGTGTTGGCCCTGAATCAGCCGGTGCACATAGATCCCCGGCAGGTGAATGCAATCGGGGTCCAGCGCGCCCAGGGGCACGATTTCCTCCACCTCCATCACGCAAACCTTGCCGCACATGGCGGCGGGCGGGTTGAAGTTGCGCGCCGTCTTGCGGAAGATCGCATTGCCCGAGGGATCGGCCTTCCAGGCCTTCACCAGCGACACATCGGCCACGATGCCGGTTTCCAGAATATAGGTTTCGCCGTTGAATTCCTTGTGTTCCTTGCCCTCGGCCACCACCGTGCCCACGCCCGTCCTGGTGTAAAAGCCCGGAATGCCGCAGCCGCCGGCGCGCATCCGCTCGGCCAGCGTGCCCTGCGGGTTGAACTCCAGCTCAAGCTCGCCCGAGAGATACTGGCGCATGAACTCGGCATTTTCGCCGACATAGGAGGAGATCATCTTCTTGATCTGCCGCGTGTCCAGAAGCTTGCCCAGACCAAACCCATCCACCCCGCAGTTGTTCGAGGCAATGGTGATGTCCTTGACCTTGCTGGCCACCAGCGCGTCAATCAGCAGTTCGGGAATGCCGCACAGGCCAAACCCCCCCGCCGCCATCGTCATGCCGTCGAACAAAAGCCCGGCAAGGGCCTCTGCCGCCGAGCCGTACACCTTGTTCATGGACACCCTCCCGTAAACCATCGGGAAAGTTGTGACGAAGCGTAAGCCGCAAGTCAATTGCCGCGTTGCGGCGAAGCCTCATGCCTCGGGCTTTGCCGCCTTTTTCGGAGCGGCCTTCTTTGCTGCAGCCGGTTTGGCCGCCGGTTTGGCCGTCGCTTTGGCAGCCGGTTTTTTCGCCGCGGGCTTCTTGGCGGCCGAAGTTTTGCTGGCCGAAGCCTTGGCGGGCTTCTTGGCGGCCGGTTTCGGTGCGGCCTTCTTCGGGGCGGCTTTCTTGCCCCCCTTGCCGGCCTTGGCCGCCAGAAGCGGCAGCGCCTCTTCCAGCGTCATCGCCTCGGGCTCAGTGCCCTTGGGCAGGGTGGCATTGACCTTGCCCCATTTGACATAGGGCCCGTAGCGGCCCGGCATCACCTGCACCGCACCGCCCTCGGGGTGTTCCCCCAGATCCTTGAGCGCCGCCGCCGTGGCGCCGCGCCCGGCACCGCGTGCCGCCTTTTGTGCCAGCACCTCAACCGCGCGATTCATGCCCAGGGTAAAGACCTCTTCCGCATCGGGCAGGTTCGCATAGGTGGAATTGTGCTTCACATAGGGGCCAAAGCGGCCAATGCCGGCCTCGACCAGAGCGCCATCTGCGGGGTGCGGGCCAATCGGGCGGGGCAGGTCCAGCAGCATCACCGCGCGTTCCAGCGTGATACCCTCGGGGGCCCAGCCCTTGGGCAGGCTGGCGCGGGGCGGCTTGGGCACCTCGGCGGTGGCCTCGCCCTTTTGCACATAGGGGCCGAAACGGCCCACCCGCAGGGTGATCTGTTCGCCGCCATCCTCGCCCAGAACCTTGCCATCGAGCGCCTGCGCCTCGCCGTCACCCGGCGCCGAAAGCGGCCTTGTGTAGCGGCATTCGGGGTAATTGCCGCAACCGATGAAGGCGCCGCCCGAACGCGCGGTTTTCAGGTTCAGCCGGCCATTGCCGCACACCGGGCAGGAGCGCGGATCCGATCCATCCGGCCGCGCCGGGTAAAGATGGGGCGCCAGAACCTCGTCAATTTTTTCCAGCACTTCCGAGATGCGCAACTCCGAGGTTTCGCCCAGCGCCGCCGAAAAATCGCGCCAGAACCGGGCCAGAACGTCCTTGTAGGGCCGATCCCCGGCGGAAATGTCATCAAGCTGATCTTCCAGATCGGCGGTGAAATCATATTCCACATAGCGGCGGAAATAGTTCGACAGAAAGGCCGTCACCAGCCGCCCGGTATCTTCGGGAATGAGCCGGTTCTTGTCTTTGCGCACATAGCCGCGATCGACGATCGTCGTCAGGATCGAGGCATAGGTGGAGGGGCGGCCGATGCCCAGCTCTTCCATCCGCTTGACCAACGTCGCCTCGGTGTAGCGCGGCGGCGGCTGGGTAAAATGCTGCTCGGGGCTGATCTGCCCCTTTTTCGCCGCTTCGCCTTGCATGATCTGCGGCAGACGGGCGCTGTCTTCGCCCTCCTCGTCGTCGCGGCCCTGATCGTAGATCTTCAGGAATCCGTCAAAGGTCACCACCTGGCCTGTGGCCCGCAAGCCGACCTGCGCATCCTGCGAGCCAAGATCCACCGTGGTGCGCTCCATCACCGCCGCCGCCATCTGGCTGGCCAGGGTGCGTTTCCAGATCAGATCGTAAAGCTTGCCCTGATCGTCGGCGAGCTTCAGCCGCTCGGGCCCGGCCGACATGTCGGTGGGGCGGATGCATTCATGTGCTTCCTGCGCGTTCTTGGCCTTGTTTTTATACATCCGCGGGCTGGCGGGCACATAGGCTGCGCCAAAGCGGTGCTTGATCTCGTCGCGCGCTGCCATCACCGCCTCGGGCGCCATGTCGATACCGTCGGTGCGCATGTAGGTGATGTGCCCGGCCTCATAAAGCCGCTGCGCCGCGCTCATGCAGGCCTTGGCGCCCATGCCATATTTGCGGCTGGCCTCTTGCTGAAGCGTCGAGGTCATGAACGGCGGATAGGGGTTGCGGCTGGCGGGCTTGGCCTCGACCAGGGTCACGGTCAGGTCGCGGCTGGTCACCGCCTGCACGGCCAGTTCGGCATCGGTGGCGCTGGCGAGGTCGAATTTTTCCAGCTTGCGCCCGCCCAGCACGGTCAGCCGGGCGGTGTAGCTTTGGCCGCGCGGGGTGGTCAGCGCGGCGGTCACGCTCCAGTATTCCCGCGCCCGGAAGGCCTCGACCTCCATCTCGCGCTCGACGATCAGCCGCAGGCAGACCGATTGCACCCGCCCCGCCGAACGCGCCCCCGGCAGCTTGCGCCAAAGCACCGGCGACAGGTTGAAGCCGACCAGGTAGTCCAGCGCGCGGCGGGCCAGATAGGCATCCACCAGCGCCTGATCCACCTGCCTCGGGTGTTTCATCGCTTCGGTGATGGCGGATTTGGTGATCGCGTTGAAGGTCACCCGGCTGACCTTTTTCTTTTTCAGCTTGGCGGCCAGCGCTTCCTGCAGGTGCCACGAAATCGCCTCGCCCTCGCGGTCGGGGTCGGTTGCCAGGATCAGTTCGTCATCATTGGCCAGCGCGTCGGTGATGGCGCGGATGTGCTTTTTGCTTTCCGCCGCCACTTCCCATTTCATTTCGAAATCGGCCTCGGTATCGACCGATCCATCCTTGGGCGGCAGATCCCGGACGTGACCGAACGAGGCAAGCACGGTATAATCCGCGCCCAGATATTTGTTGATCGTCTTGGCCTTGGCGGGAGATTCGACGACGACAACGGCCATGACTTCCTCTTCAACAATCTCGCAATGCGCTGGGGGCGGAAAATGCGAGCGGTTTGGGGCAAATGTCAATGCGGCTTGCACCCGGTTGCGGGGCAAGGCAGAAAAGGAGGCGAAATGCGTGCTTTTGCGGTTGCGATGATGGCGGGGCTGGTGCTGGCCGGGCCGCTGCGGGCCGAGGGGTGGCAAAGCCCGGCCCGAGGCTCGGCGATGCGGGCCGATCTGATGGATGCGCTGCGCCCGGTGGTGGAATGGGAACTGGGTGCCCCGGTCGCGTTCGTGGTCGATGAACTGCGGGTAAAGGAGGGCCGGGCCTTTGCCATGGTGGTGGCGCAGCGCCCCGGTGGCAAGCCGATCGATCTGGCGGCCACGCCAATGGTGGCGCGCGGCGATTTCGACCCGGAACTGGTCGATGTCGGCGCCGGGGTGCAGGCGTTCTGGGTGCAATCGGGGCGGAACTGGGTGGTGGTGCAATGGGCCGTGGGC
>CAZPWV010000215.1:0-1066 GCA_964590825.1 uncultured Rhodobacter sp.
CTCATGCAGTTCAACATGTACCACCACTTCACGGTGGACGAGCACACGATCCAGGCCATCGGCCACCTTGCTCGGATCGAGAGGGGGGAGCTCGTGGAGGAGCTGCCCGTGGCCTCGGGCATCCTCAAGGCGGGGGTGAACCGGCGGGTGCTTTATATTGCCCTTCTGCTGCATGACATCGGCAAGGGCCGGCCCGAAGACCACTCTATCCTCGGGGCGCAGATTGCCCGCAAGGTGGCGCCGCGCCTCGGGCTGAGCCCGGAGGAATGCGATACCGTCGAATGGCTGATCCGCAACCATCTGCTGATGTCCGATGTGGCGCAAAAGCGTGACCTCTCCGACCCGCGCACGATCCGCGATTTCGCCAAACAGGTGAAAACCCGCAAGCGACTCGATTTGCTGACCGTGCTGACGGTGTGCGACATTCGCGGCGTCGGGCCGAATGTGTGGAACAACTGGAAAGCCACGCTGATCCGCCGACTGCACGGCGATACCACCCATGCGCTTGAACACGGGCTGGAGGCGGTCAACCGCGAACAGCGCAGCGACGATGCCCAAAAGGCCCTGCGCGAGGCGCTGACGGGCTGGGAGGCAAAAGACATCCGCACCGAACTGGCCCGGCATTACGACCCCTATTGGCAGGGGCTGACCACCGGGGCGCATGTGATTTTCGCCGAGTTGCTGCGTGGGCTGGGCGAGGATGACATCCGCATCGACCTGCATCTCGACCCCGATCACGATGCCACCCGTGCCGCTTTTGCGCTGGCCGATCACCCCGGCATCTTTTCGCGGCTGGCCGGTGCGTTGGCGCTGGTGGGGGCCAATGTGGTCGATGCCCGCAGCTATACCTCGAAGGACGGCTATGCCACCGATGTGTTCTGGATTCAGGATGCCGATGGCCACCCCTACGAGGCCGCCCGCCTGCCGCGCCTGCGGCAGATGATCGACAAGACCCTGCGCGGCGAGGTGGTCGCCCGCGAGGCGCTGAAGGACCGTGACAAGATCAAGAAACGCGAACGCGAGTTCCGCTTTCCCACCCATATCACCTTCGACAACGAAGGCTCCG
>CAZPWV010000215.1:1076-4272 GCA_964590825.1 uncultured Rhodobacter sp.
ACATCTACACGATGATCGAGGTCGATACCCGCGACCGGCCGGGCCTGCTTTATGACCTGACACGGGCCCTGGCCTCGGCGCATATCTACATCGCCTCCGCCGTGATCGCCACCTATGGCGCGCAGGTGGTGGACACCTTCTACGTCAAGGACATGTTCGGGCTGAAACTGCATTCGAAAGCCAAGCAGGAGGCGCTGGAAAAGCGCCTGCGCGAGGCGATTGCGCGCGGCGCCGAAAGGGCACAATCGTGAAACCGGTGCGCCTCGTGCGGGGGTTTTTCACCGTCGGCGGCTGGACGCTGATGAGCCGCATCCTGGGTTTCGTCCGTGATGCCTGGATTGCCGCCACCCTCGGCACCGGCCCCGCGGCGCAGGCCTTCATCGTTGCCTTTTCGCTGCCCAACATGTTTCGCCGCTTCTTTGCCGAGGGCGCCTTCAACACCGCCTTCGTGCCGATGTTCTCGAAAAAGCTGGAGAGCGGCGAAGGGGCCGAAAGCTTTGCGCAGGAGGCAATGGCGGGGCTGGCCACGGTGGTGCTGGCGCTCACGCTTCTGGCGCAGGTTTTCATGCCGGCGCTGGTCTGGGCCATGGCCTCGGGCTTTGACGGTGAAAAATTCGACCTCACCGTCGATTTCGGCCGCATTGCCTTTCCCTACATCCTCTTCATCTCGCTGGCGGCGCTGGCCTCGGGGGTGCTCAACGCCAGCGGCCGCTTTGCCGCCGCCGCCGCCGCGCCGGTGCTGCTCAATGTCATTTTCATCGCCACGCTCTGGTCCGTGCCGCGCATGGGCTGGGATGCGGGGCGTGCCATCACCTGGGCCATTCCGCTGGCCGGTCTGGCGCAATTCGCCCTTGTCTGGTGGGCGGCAAGACGCGCCGGCATCACCCTTGCGCCGCGCCTGCCCCGTCTCTCGCCCGAGATGAAGCGGCTGGCCGCGGTGGCCGCACCGGCCATGCTGGCGGGGGGCGTGGTGCAGATCAACCTTTTGGTGGGGCGTCAGGTTTCCAGCTATTTCGGCGAGGCGGTGGCCTGGCTTTACAATGCCGACCGGCTTTATCAACTGCCGCTCGGCGTGGTGGCGATTGCCATCGGCGTGGTGCTTTTGCCCGACCTCTCGCGCCGGTTGCAGGCCAACGATCTGGGCGGGGCGCGGCATTCCTTCAACCGCGCCGCCGAGTTTGCCCTTGCCCTCACCCTGCCCGCCGCCGTGGCGCTGGTGGTGATCGCCACGCCGCTCACCTCGGTGCTGTTCGAGCGTGGCAAGTTTGGCCCCTCCGACACCGCCGCCACCGCGCTGGCGGTTGCCGTTTACGGCCTCGGCCTGCCCGCCTTCGTGCTGCAAAAGGTGCTGCAACCGCTCTTTTTCGCCCGCGAGGACACCCGCCGCCCGTTTCACTACGCGCTCGTCTCGATGGCGGTGAATGCGGTGCTGGCAGTCGGCCTTGCGCCCTTTGCGGGCTATATCGCCGCCGCCTTGGCCACGACACTGGCAGGCTGGGCGATGGTGGTGCAGCTTTGGCTGGGCAGCCGCGCGATGGGCGAAAGCGTGCGGCTGGATGACGGGCTGCGCGCCCGTGCCCCGCGCATTGCCGCCGCCTCGGCTTTCATGGGGCTGTGCCTTTGGGCCGGGGCCTGGGGGCTGGGGCCGATGCTGCACATGGCTTCCTGGCGCTATCTGGCGCTTGCCCTTCTCGTGCTCTTGGGCATGGCAAGCTATTTCGGCTCGGGTGCGGTTTTCGGCGCCTTCCGGCTGAGCGATTTCCGCGCCGCCATGCAACGCCGCCGCCCGGCCCCCTAGCGCCGCCGCAGCCGGTCAAGCGTTGCGGCCCAGCCCCCCGGCGCCACCAGAAAACTCAGCACGAACCCCGCCCCGAAACCGGCGAAATCGGCAATCCAGTCGGGGCGGGTGCCGAAGAGCGCGGCAAAGACGATCTGGATGCCCGCCAGCATCCCGATCAGCGAGAACGCCCGCGAGCGCGCCGGATTGCCCCGCCCCAGCCGCACCCACAAGATCCAGGTGAAGGCGCCAATCAGCCCATAGGCCCCCGGATAGCCCCCCACCAGCGTCATCTGGGTGAAGGGCAGGCTTGCATAGACCAGCGCGCCGACCACCACAGAGCCCAGAAACACCACCGCCACCGCCCAGGACGCAAAAACCTCGCCCACGAATTTGCCCAGCGCCAGGATGAACACCACCACCATCGCCGCATGCATCAGCGACAGATGCACGAAAGCATAGCTGACAAGGGTGAAGGCCTCGCGCGCCGACCAGCCCTGCGTCGCCAGCATGTGGCGAAAATCAACCGGATCAAAGCCCAGCTTGCCCAGCATGTCGAGCCGCCAGCCAATCGCATCGGCCCCGGCAAGACCGGCCTGCCCCAGCCCGAACAGAATCTCGGTCACGATGATCGGCGCCGCCAGCACCCAGACCACCGGCGGCAAGGGGTTGACGGGATGTTCGTTATAGGCTCGCTGCATGGTCTCTCCCTTCGGGGCTGCATTGACGCCCCGCGCCCTTTAGCGATAAGCGCAAGGCATCCGAATTTCCAGCCCGGAGCCAAAAATGGTTGACCAGACGCCCGAGGCGATCAACGCCCGCTTTACCCCGCGCATCTTCTCGGGCATCCAGCCCTCGGGCAACCTGACGCTGGGCAATTACCTTGGCGCGCTCAAACGCTTCGTGCAAAAGCAGGATGAGGGGATCGAGACCGTCTATTGCCTGGTCGATCTGCACGCGGTGACGGTCTGGCAGGAGCCCGAGGCGCTGCGGCGCCAGACCCGCGAGGCGGCGGCGGGTTTCATTGCCGCCGGCATCGACCCTTCCCGCTCGATCCTTTTCAACCAGTCCCAGGTTTCGGCCCATGCCGAGCTTGGCTGGGCGCTCAACTGCGTGGCGCGGATGGGCTGGATGAACCGCATGACGCAATGGAAGGACAAGGCCGGCAAACATGCCGAAAAAGCCTCGCTCGGGCTTTTTGCCTATCCCTCGCTGATGGGCGAGGACCAGAAACAGCATGTCGAGCTGACGCGCGACATTGCCGCCAAGTTCAACCACGATTACGGCGTTGACTTCTTCCCCGCCCCGGTGCCGCTGATCGAGGGCGCGGCGACGCGGGTGATGAGCCTGCGCGACGGCACCAAGAAGATGTCGAAATCCGACCCGTCCGACGCCAGCCGCATCAACCTGACCGACGAT